>JANNNM010000007.1:0-2137 GCA_031398535.1 Betaproteobacteria bacterium
GGCACGCTGTGCGCCGGTGTTGGCCGCGATCGCCGGCAAGGTGTTCGCTATCGGCGACGTGCCCGGCATGGCGGCCAAGTTCAAGATCGTCAACAACCTGCTGGCCGCCGTGAACCTGGCGGCGGGTGCCGAGGCGCTGGCGCTCGCCGCGGCGGCAGGGCTCGACGTCAGGACCGTGGTTGACGTGATCAATGCAAGTTCGGGCGGCAGCTGGATCTTCGCCGACCGGATGCCGCGCGCGCTGGACGGCGACTATGCGCCACGGGCCGCCGCGAAGATCCTGGCCAAAGACGTGGGCATTGCCGCTTCGTTTGCCGCGCGTCACCACGTGGACACCCCCTTCGCGCTGGCGGCGCAGGCCACGTTCCGCGAGGCCGTCGCCACCGGCCACGGCGAGCTGGACGACGCCATCGTCTATGCGTGCGCGCGGCGCAAGGCGCTGCCGGACGAGCCCCTCGGCTAGCCCGTCGTAATGCCGGCGGCTGTTGCCGCGACTACAATCGCGACTGGATCCTGCGGATCCGACCGCTCCCTCCCCGACACTGGACCCATGATGGCGATTGCCCCGCTTCAAACCACCCGCCGCCGCGTTGCCGCTGCGGCCTTTGCCATGTTGCTGGCGCTCGTCGCCGCGCCGGCCGTCGCGCAGGCGCCGAAGGGCATGCCGGTCGTGCCACCGGGCATGGCCGTGGCCACGTTCGCCGGCGGCTGCTTCTGGTGCATGGAGCCCCCCTACGACAAGCTCGACGGGGTGCTCAGCACGACTTCCGGGTACATGGGCGGCCCGGTGAAGAACCCCACCTATGGCGATGATTCGAACGGCACCACCGGCCACACCGAGGTGGTGCAGGTCGTCTACGATCCGGCCAAGGTCAAGTACGAGAAGCTGCTGGAGGTGTTCTGGCGCAACATCGATCCCACGGTCACCAACCGCCAGTTCTGCGACGTCGGCAGCCAGTACCGCTCGTCCATCTTCACGCACACCGCCGAGCAGAAGGCGCTGGCCGACAAGTCGAAGGCGTTGTTGCAGATGACGAAGCCGTTCAAGGATCCGATCGTGACGCCGGTCCTCGTGGCCACGGACTTCTGGCCCGCGGAGGAGTATCACCAGGACTATTACGTCAAGAATCCGGTCCGCTATACGTACTACCGCACCGGTTGCGGCCGCGATGCCCGATTGAAGGACCTGTGGGGCAGCGACCCCAAGTAGCCGGTCAGATCAGCCCGAGGCTGCTGGCCGCGGCGCCGCCCAGCGTGGAAGCGACGATCAACAGCACCAGCGAGATGCCGACGAACTCCGCCTGATGGCCCGGCTTCACGCGCAGCACCTTGTGCACGCCAAGCCAATACAGGTAAAGCGAGTGGGACAGGCCGACGAGTCCCACCAGGGCCATCACCGGCAGGAACAGCGCGGCGCCCGCCAGCAGCACTGGCACCGCGCCGTACGCCGCGACCTTCAGCGCCATGCGGTATTCACGCGCGCTGCCGTAGAGCGGGGCCAGCAGCACGAAGATGCCGGCCAGCGCAAACACCGTGCCCACGGATGCCACCAGCGTGGTGGCCGCCGCGCCGAAGGCCTCGTGCGGCGGCACCAGGAACCCCATGTCCTCGTCCCATGCCGCGCCGAAGTAGCGGATGCCGATGTAGGTGCTGAGCGGAGCCAGCAGCGCCAGCGGGAGGATCACGTGACGGACCAGCACATCGATCGACGGGTTTTCAGCCGCGATGCGGTCCCACTCCGCATTCGGTTGCACCACGATGCGGGCCATGCGCTTCAATGCGTCCATCCGCCGAGTATAGACGCGCCGGATTGACGCCCCTGAAGTCGCGGCGCGATACTCCGGCCGCGGCAACGGCCGGCCGGATGGAGGTGCACCGTGGAGATGAAACGATTGGCGGGCGGCAACCTGCGCGCTGCCGGGTTCGACGAGCGCAACCGCAAGCTCGTCGTGGAGCTGACGGCCGGAACCTTCGAATACAGCGGCGTCACCGCCGAGACATGGCGGCGCTTCTCGACGGCATCGTCGCCGTGGAGTTTTTACCGCGACAACATCGAGGAAGAGTACGCGGCGAAGCGCGTGCGCTGAGCCGCGTGGCGCGCGGACCCGGAGCATCCCTCCGGATCCGCGCGCGTTGC
>JANNNM010000014.1:0-7679 GCA_031398535.1 Betaproteobacteria bacterium
GCTGGGCTCCTTGAGATAACCGGGGGTTTGGCGATTCCCAGTTTCTCAAATCCAGTCCGAATGGACACAAACAACCTATTGGGCCTTCACAGCTAGCGGGCCGCGAGGTCCTCACACGACGTTAAGTTCCCGCATCGGCGCGCCGTCCAGCACGCGCTGCCATCCGAACGCCGACAGGTCGAGCGACCGGAACTCACCGAAGGCGACAAGCTCGGCCAGCGCGCGGCCCACGGCCGGCGACTGCTGCAGGCCGTGGCCCGAGAACCCGTTGGCGAATAGCAGGTTCCGTACCGCCGGATGCGCGCCCAGGATCACGTTGTGGTCGAGCGTGTTGACGTCGTAGTGCCCGGCCCATGCGCTGATCATCCGCGCCGCTTCGAAGCCGGGCACGCGTGCCGCCAGCGCGGGCCACAGCACGTCATCCCACCACGCATGGGGCACGTCGAAGTCGGTGCAGGGCGGGTCGTCCGCCTCCGCCGGCGCGATGCCGCAGATGTAGCCAGCACCCTCGGGCCGGAAGTAGAGCCCCGACGGGTCGATCACCAACGGGCAATCCGGCATTGCGGCCGGCGAGCGGAAGTGGAACACGCAGCGCTTGCGCGACTCCACCGGCAGTGCGATGCCCGCCGTGGCTGCCACCGCCGTTGCGCCGGTGCCTGCCGCATTGATCACGGTGCCACAGCCGATGCGCAAGCCGTCGGCGAGGCGAACGCGCACCACGCGGTCGCCCTCGCGCTCGAGGGCTGCGACAGTCGCCTCGCGATACGTGGCGCCGGTCGCGATCGCCTTGCGGCGAAAGCCGTGCATCAGCGCATGCGCGTCGAGCCAGCCTTCGCCCGAGAGGCCGAGCGAGCCGGCGGCGAGGTCGTCGACAGCCAGCCATGGAAACCGTCGGGCCAGCGCCGGCGTATCGAGCAGCACCACGTCGGCGCCTTCGGTGCGCTGCACGGCGTGATTGCGCTCGAGCACGGACCGGCCCGCGTCGCGGGCGAGGAACAGGTAGCCCGCTTCGTGGAAGCCGATGGCGGGCGCATCACCGTCCACTGCAAGATGCTCGTGCGCGTGGCGCAGGAAGTGCGTGCCGGCCATCGACATGCGCACGTTCTGCGCAATGGAAAACTGGTGGCGGATCGATGCGGCCGAGCGCGTAGTGGCGCATTCGGTGTAGCCGAAGTCGCGTTCGAGCACGAGCACGCTGCCGCCGAAGCCCGCCTGTGCGCGCAGGAAGTACGCGGCGGCGCTGCCGATGACGGCGCCGCCGACGATGACGACATCGTAGTGTTCGCTCATAGCAGCGCCGCTTCAGCGTTGATCGCGCAACCGGTCAAGTCGACTTGCCCGGACGAAACCGTTGCAGGTCCTTCGCGAGCGGATGGTCGAGCACATGGATCATGCCAAGCCACACCACGATCCCGATCAAGGCCGTCACCACGATGGTCATCCAGCCGGCAAGGCCGGAGGACCGGCACACTTCGGCGGCGAAGTAGGCCAGCGCGATGGTGGGAAGGCCGATGCCGAGGCTCGGCGCCGCGGCCCCCGCGACTGCACCGAAGGAAATCTTGAATTCGCGCTGCAGGCTCAGTTGCGCCAGCAGCACGCTGATCGACGTCGTCGCGGCCACCGCAATGGCGAACACGATCATGCCCCACGGTACGGCGATGATCATGATGATCGCGCGGCAGGCCAGCGCCGCCGTCAGCACGATGCATGCCGTCCGCACGCGGCCGAGGCCAATGAAAAATGAACTCCAGAGCAGGTACGGGACGAACAGCATGTTGCCGGCGGCGAGGATGCGGATCAGGTCGACGGAAGGCAGCCATTGCTTGCCATAGAGCAGGACGATCAGCTCCGGCGCCAGGATGCCGATGCCGGCAAGCGCCGGCCACAGCAGAACGGTCAGGTACCGCACCGTCAGGCAAAAACCCTGGCGCGCGTCGCCGCCGGCGCGATCCTTCGCCGCAAAATACGGCGACGCGACGGTATAGACGGCGGAGGTGAACACGCGATAAACGATTTCGATGATCGCGCCCGCACGGCCGAAGTAGCCGACGGCCTCCATCGACAGTCCGCGCCCGATGATCAAGTCCTGGATCGTGCCCGACAGCTGCGATGTCACCGCAAGTCCTGTGGACCACGTACCGAAGTGCACAACTTCGCGGAAGTGCTTGAGCGTGGGCCGCCACGGCCAGTCGCGCGGCCGGTACATCAGCGACAGGAGGATCGTGACGACACTGCCTGCCAGCAGGCCCCAGGCCATGCTCATGTAGCTGTACCCGGCGTACGCAAGCGCGACGGAGGTTGACGAACCCACCAGCGCCGTCACCACGCGCACGATCAGGATCTTTCCGAAATCGAGGTTCCTCCGAACAAATGCCATCGTGACTGTGCCGAACGGAATCAGCATGAAAGACAGCGCGAGCACGGACAGGACCTTACCGACTCCCGGCTCGCGAAAATAGATCGATGCGGGCAATGCGGCAGCGAACAGGATCGCGGCAAACCCGAATCCGGTCAGCATCGCCAGCGTGGCAGCCGCGCGAATCCGCTCGATCGTGAGGTCGCGTTCCTGTGCGATGTAGTCGGCGACCCCGAAGTCCCGCAGGACCTGGGCAATGGCCACCAGCACCATGGCGACGGAGAACGTGCCGAATTCCGCGGGCGTCAGCAACCGCGCGATGAACAACGACGCGACGAACTGGATCAGCGTCGTGGCGTAGTTCTGCAGGAAGGAAAGCGCGAGTGCGCGACGGACTTTGGACAATCGGGATACCGTCTGCAGAATCCGCTGGAATTAGCGGAAGCGCCGGTAGGCGCGGGTAAGCGCCCCATTCAACACGGTACGGTCGGCGCGACGCAAGCGGCCCTTCCAGTCCTTCTCATCCTTCCATGCACGCCAACGTGAGTATTCGGCCGCCTTCGCAGCGATGGCGGCGATGAGATCATCGCGACCGACGGCGCGAAGGCCCGGGATGGCGCATTCATACATCAACACATGATAGTCCTCGGTGAACGTGATCGAGGCAATGTCGGATGGAAGGACTTCGTCGGCCGGGAATGCGGCCGACGTGGCGCCGTTCGCGAGCAGTCCAATGCGGGTGCGCACGCACTTCTCGCACTTGCCACAGTTGAGACCTTGGGCAGGTGGCCGAAAGCACACGCGGACATTGTCCAGCGCCACTTGGTAGCGTTCGAGATGCTTCAGTTTCTCCAAACGATTCAGTTCCGCACCCTCGTGAATCATCCGGATCTCCGCACTGGACATGAACGCATCCACTTCCGGACTCGTCCCCCAGGGCGTTCCCAAGGCAAATTCACTGGCGGAGATGTAGCAGAACCGCACTGCCGGGACGAACATGAAGCCTACCGCAGCCAATGCCAGACCATGAAACTCATAGGACCAGAAATCGTCATCGGGCTCGAGGGCGCGCAGCGAGCTCCGGACCGCCATCGCGCGTACGCCGAGCGTCGACGCGACGGCAGTGGTTGCGGCTTCCGACCGGTCGAAATAGCCATCGTCCTTGATATCGTAGCCGTTGACGATGATGCCGTAATCGATCGATGCCGGATTGCCTCGCGGCACGCGCTCGCGATTCGATGTCAGCGTGTACAGGGAGTCAACGCCACCCGAGAGGAACACGGCTGCAGTGGGCGGCTGACAGCGCGAAAGCGAATGCGCACGCACCGGACCCTCGATCGCAATGATCGGGGATTGCGCCCCGTACCATTCATGGTGCCAGTGCAGTACGGTGACAAGATTGCGCTGCAGGACAGGGCACACGGGGTCGTCAAGCCGAATGCGGCGCTCGCCGTGGCGCCGCGCGATTGCCATGCATCCTGCGAGAAACGTATCGGGATTGAGTACCGCGAGATCCGCGTCCGCGCGCGCCAGAAACAGTTTGACGGCGGCTGCCGGCCGGTCGCTGTCCTCATAGCGCACGCGGCAGGAGAACTGGACGTGCTGGTCCACTGCAGTCTTGCTCAGTTCATCGATCAGCATTGAGGTCTCGTCCGCCGCCTGTTGGTGGTCATAGTTTCGGTCCGAAGCGACGGATGGTGCGCCGGATGCGTCCCTTGAATGTCCTGCCCTCGCGCCACGCAAGATAGCCCTCCGATTCGGCGATGGCGCGGAGGATGGCATCGGCAAGGTCGGTGCGCCCCGCGCGACGCAGGGGTTCAACCATCTCCCTGTAGTACTTCACTACTGGTCGCATGCGAAAACGCAGGTTTGCAATCCTTTCCACCGACAGTTCGCGGTGCGGGAATGCCGGAACATCCGCGAGTGCGCCGGCGGCCTCGAACGCAAGCATCGTGCGAATGCATTTTTCGCAACGACAGCAGTTCGCCGCTGCGGCAGAACTTTCGAAACACACCCGCAGCCGTCGCTGCGCCACGTTCCAGCGCGCCATGCGCGCGACCTTTTCCACGCGCGTGATCTCGAGTGCATCATGGCAAATTTCGACATCCACACTTGAATACCATTGATCCGTCGATGGATGAAGGGTCCATGGAATCAAGTTCGGAAGGTCCATACTCGACGCAAAGTAGCATCGCGCAATCGAGTCGCGCATTAAATGCGCGATCGAGCAAAACCCTGCTCCGCCCGCGCGCTCCACCCAATATGGCGTATCGGTTTCGAGCGCCGGCAGGTTGCTGCGCACTGGGATGAACTCAAGCCCACACTCCTCCGCCAGGGCTCGAACCCTCTCGCGGTTTGCCACGATGGACTCCGGATTGCGCAAATCGAATCCCTCGACGAACAAGGCGTACCGAATGCGTGCCGGATGGGAGGCCGGCACATGCATCTGATTGGCATAGAGCGAGTACATCGAGTCCACCCCACCCGAAAGGAAGATGGCGGACGCGCGGCCTTCCGTCGGCGCGGAGGCAATGCGCGTTGGACCTTCAATCGCCAGGGGACGGTCGGCGCGCATTCGCGATCCGTACCAGGCCTTGTGCCAGGCAAGGACATGATGCAGGCCCTTCACCAGGATCGGGCAGACTGGCCCATCGACCAGGACTCGGTCTTCGCCGTGCATCTGAGCGCTCTGGAATGCCGCGAGCAGGAATGGCTCGTAGCTCGGCACGAGCTTGTCCTCATGCTCGAGCGGCAGGTCGTAAAACGGCACGATCGTCGGGACCGCCGCCTTCTCGTGCACGACATCCACCGACAGCCGGGCATATCCGCGCAGAGCCTCGACCCGCAAGTTGCGCAGGATCATCGTGTTGTCGACCCGCTCATCCGTAGAGGTATCGGTACTGCTTCCTGATCCATCCTTTGACCCCCCGATCTGCCCGCCACGCTTCCAGTTTCTTCATCTTTGCATGGTTGTGCAGCAGCGCTGCCACCAAGTCGTCGCGGCCCAATCGGGCCAGCGGCTCCAGAAGTTCCTGGTTGAAGGCCCATTGCGCATCACTCGGGATACGGGTGGCACGGACGGCTTCCGCGGTGACCTCACGCACCGGAAACGTCGTGGCGCGATCGAGCACGCCCGCGACTAACAATCCAATCATGGTACGCAGGCATTTTTCGCACTTGCCACAGTTGATCGCCCCATCCGGCGCCTTGTTGCACACGCGCAGATGGCCCACTCCCGCCTCGAACCGCGCAATGGAACGCACCTTCTCGAACCTCCGCACATCAATGCCATGATGCCGGATCTCGAGGTCACTGCTTGAGTGCAGGGGGTCGGTGAATGGATGAAGTGCCCATGGCCGAAGCTTGTCCAGATCAAAGCTCGAGGCACAGTACACCGTATGCGCGCCACCGGACAGCGCATGTGCGACAGCGCCGAATCCGGTACCCGCATACTCCTCCATCCAGAAGTCGTAGTCGTCCTCCATCTCCGGGAAGTTCGTCTCGACTGGCACCACCTCCATTGCGGTCCGCTCACCGAACGCGACCGCATTGCGAACTGCTGCAACGAAGGTTTCTGCTTTGCGAACTTCCAGTCCATAGACTATGATCGCTGCCGATATCGATGCCGGGTGCGTCTCGGGTGTTGATCGCCGCAAGTCGTGGAACGTAAACATCGAATCCACGCCACCCGTGAAGAACATTGCGGTGCGCCGGCTTTTTTCGTCATGCAACTGCGCCGCAGGCTTGAACTCGATCACCGGCGGTGGCAATTTCTTCTTGTACCAGTACGCGTGCCATGTGGCGATTCGCCCGAGGTTCGCGACGAGCAACGGACATGCGTCACCCTCGACGCGAACTCGCGACTCGCCGTGCCGCCACGCGGGAAGGTAAGCGGCAAGAAGGAAGGGGTGGTACGACAGCGTCAGCCAGTCGGCTTGCCCCGATGCGACCTCGAAGTAGATCGACCGAAACGGGCGCATTGCGCGTTCGTAGACACAATCGGCAGTAAGCCTCACCTTGTTTCCAACCTTCAACAGGCGCAGGTTTTCGATCAGCATGGCGATAACACCGAATTGGGGATACATGCCGCCGTCAAACACGAAAGTGTTGCGGAAACCATGGCGTTTACCGGTCGAGGAGCCGTCATCCCGGTCGAAGGTGGATCCCTTGCGACCTTCGGGTTGCGCCGATCCTACCAAACATCGCACTGACCCCGCATCGACATCCCAGGCCCGGACGCTCTGAATGGAATCGCCGGGCATCCCCTCCCGCGCGCCCCGGCGTAATAGCGCCATCACTGGCGCCCGCACCCAAACCCTGGTCATGTTGCGCGATGCATTGGGCGCGATCAATCGCGGGGCACGGCGGATCGGGATCGTTCAACAAGGCGTGCTCGTCATTCCTCCGGCTGCGCCAGGCAGCCTCGGCGACGAGGCCATGGTGCTGGCCACCATCGATGCGCTTCGTGCGCGCCTCGGTGAACGCTTGGCTATTGTCCGCTACCGGAGCGGCGCGGACTATCCGGCGCAAGTCGATGCGGTGCTCGATCTCTCAAGGTACTTTCACAACGGAGGCGCGCGCGGCGACGAGATCCGGCTCCTCGCGGCGTTGCTGTCCTATCGCTACGTCGCGTTGCTTGGCGCGGACGTCCTGGACGGTTTCTATTCCGACGATGCGGTCCGGATGCGCCTTCGGCTTGTCGAGTTGGCGGCACGTGCGGGCGCGCGGACATGCATCCTCGGTTTCAGCTGGAATGCCGCACCGGCCGCTCGTTCCGTTGAATTGATCCGCGCGTTGCCGGCTTCGGTCCGGTTGCTCGCGCGGGATGGGCTGTCGCAAATCCGGCTGTCGGCCAGCTCCGGCCGAACCGTCGACCGTACGGCGGACATGGCGTTCCTGTTGCAGCCCAATGGTTCGGACGCCCGAGGGGACGCCATCGAAGCATGGGTCGCGGAAATCCGGCGCCATGGAGGACGGGTGCTTGGTGTCAATGTCTCCGCCGTCGCGATGGAGGCGGTCGGCATGTCGGTACCTGCATCGATTGAATTCGCAAATGCCGTTCTCCGGCGCGTTGCGGCCGGCCTGCCCGGCACCGCGTTCCTGTTTCTTCCCCATGATGTTCGAGGTGATTCCTCGGACGTCCTCATGCTGCGACAACTCGCCGCGCAAATGGCGGACTGCAATGCACCCCTCCAGGTGCTCGCGCCCCCGCTCTCGGCCCGACTGATCAAACGGCTCTGCGGAAGCCTCGATCTCGTATGGACCGGCCGGATGCATCTCGCCATCGCGGCACTCGGGCAAGGGACACCTGCGGTGGCACACG
>JANNNM010000022.1:0-1391 GCA_031398535.1 Betaproteobacteria bacterium
CCGCTGCCGCGATCCGGATGATCAGCCCATCCGCCGCGCGGCGATAAATACCTTCGCGACCCCCCTTGATGAGTTCGAAATACTCCCGCCCGTAGGGTCGCTCCAGTTCTTCCAGGAGCCTTGCCATTTTGTGTGCCTCATTGTCATCAATTGTTGTGGCAACGGGCAACAAATGCGCCCGGCGCCAGTTGGCAATCCGGGCTTCCCACAGGCGGGAGACGAAGTCTTCTAGGCGTCGTCTCCCGGCCCGGAAACCGGACCACCGCTGCATTGCATTCCCGACATGCCCTTGCCCGGCTGCACGCCAATGCCGTTGCCCCGGCCGTTGAAGCCGGAGGCAAGGTTGCCCGTCAGGACGGCGCGTGCCGACATGCCGGGCGCAAGCTGCGCAAGATAGGTGTTGCGGGTGTTACGAGGGTTCTGCATGGTGTCCGATCTCCTTTCTGTTCGACTCGTGCGCGCAAGATGCGCGTTTGAGCGTACGTCCGGTGCTCAAACCCGGGCGGAAAGGAAACGGAAGGGAACTGCTGACTGCGACGACCTTCCGAACTTTCCGCCTGTCCCCTGGCGGAAAATCTTCCGGTCGGGTGAGGCTACAACGTCGACATTGCGCCGGTAATGACCGGCGAATTGTCCGAATTCCAATGCAGTACACACGTAAACGCCATGGCTCCGCCACGCGCTTGGAGCGCCTGGGCAAACATTCCGGAGGTGCGTTTCATGGCTTGCATAAGGTTCGGCTACGGCGTTGTTTCCGTGTGAGTACAGGAGTTGCGATAGTATGCGAGCGCCCCCATGCCACGCAAGCAGAATCCTCAACTTACCGGGCGCACCGTGACGAAAATACAACACACAGGTTCTGACAGGTTGCTGGCCCCGCTGTCGCCGGTTGCCGCATGACCTTCGGCGAACGCCTGCGTCTCGTCCGCGGTGCGGCCACGCAGAAGGCCTTCGCCGCGTCACTGGGCGTCCACGAAAACTCCGTTGCCAATGCGGAGCGTCGCGACTCCGCCACGCAGGATTACCTGCTGCGCATCGCCGAAGTCCACCGGATCAACCTGCACTGGCTGCTGACGGGCCAAGGCACGATGCGCCTCGAGGACCCCGAGGGTTCGCTGCTGCAGGAAACGCTTTCCGTTGCGCTGACCGACGCACTCCGCCTTGCCTATGGCGCGAAGTACGCCACGCTGCCGCTGGCCACGCGCGCCCGCGCGTTGCGCGCCGCCTCCACCTACCTGCGCGCGATCGGCATCACCGAGGACACGCTGCCCGACGCCGAGTCGCTGGCCAGGCTCGTCAAGCTCACGATGGATGTGATGCAGAAGGCGGAATGAGCGTCAGCTGGTGGGAACGCGAACGGATGGCGGGGCCGGCAGGTCGCCACTGCTAGA
>JANNNM010000038.1:0-1867 GCA_031398535.1 Betaproteobacteria bacterium
GGGCGCGCGCATGTTGAGGATGGTGGTGATGATGTTGATCGAGCCCATGATCGACGACGCACCCATGATGTGGATGGCGAAGATCGTGAGGTCGAGGCCCATGCCGGCCTGCACCGACAGCGGCGGGTAGAGCGTCCAGCCACCGGCGGCGGCGCCGCCGGGGACGAAGAACGAGCCGATCAGCATGAGCGCCGCGGGCGGCAGCAGCCAGAAGCTCCAGTTGTTCATCCGGGCAAACGCCATGTCGGGCGCGCCGATCATCAGCGGGATCATCCAGTTGGCGAAGCCCACCGCCGCCGGCATGATCGCGCCGAAGATCATGATGAGGCCGTGCAGCGTGGTCAGCGAATTGAAGAATTCCGGGTGCACGATCTGCAGGCCGGGCGAGAACAGCTCGGCCCGGATCGTCAGTGCCATCACCCCGCCGACGAAGAACATCGTCAGCGAGAACAGCAGGTACATCGTGCCGATGTCCTTGTGATTGGTGGTGGTCAGCCAGCGCATGATCCCCGACGGGTGATGGTCGTGGTGGTCATCGTGGTCGTGGCCCGCACCGGCGGCGTGATCGTGGGGGATGCTGCTCATTGCGTGCTCCTGGCGATGTTCGGTAGGGCGGTCTGCTGTCGGTGCCTGAAGGGCCGCGCGTTACTTGCGCGCCACTTTCACTTCCGCGGGCTGGACGAAGGCGTCCGTCTTGTTGCCCCACGCGGTGCGGGTGTAGGCGATCACGGCGGCGATCTCGGTGTTGGTCAGCTGCTTGAACGACGCCATGGCCGTGCCGGCCTTGCCGTTCAGGATGAGTGCCAACTGGGCGTCCGGCGGGCCGGTGACGATCTTCGAGCCGTCGAGCGCGGGAAACGCGCCCGGGACGCCCTTGCCGCTGGCCTGGTGGCACGCCACGCAGTTGGCGGCGTAGACCTTGGCGCCCAGTTCCGCGAGCGCGGCCTCGGTCCAGACCTTGGTCAGGTCCTCGGCCGAGGCGCTGGCGGCTTTTTTCTGCTCGGCGAGCCAGGTCGCGTAGTCAGCCTTCGACTTGACTTCGACGACGACCGGCATGAAGCCGTGTTCCTTGCCGCAGAGTTCTGCGCACTGGCCGCGATAGATGCCGACCTTCTCGGCCTTGAACCACGAGTCGCGCACGAAGCCGGGGATGGCGTCCTGCTTGACGCCGAACGCGGGCACCCACCACGCATGCAGCACATCGTTGGCGGTGATGATCACGCGCACCTTGGTATCGACCGGCACCACCATCGGGCGGTCGACTTCGAGCAGGTAATTGGCGCCCTTGGCTTCCTTGTTCTCGATCTGCGCCAGCGGGGTCGTCAGTTGCGAGTAGAAGCCGAAGCCTTCCTGCAGGTAATCGTAGCCCCACTTCCACTGGTAACCGGTGACCTTGATCGTGATGTCGGAGCCCGTGGTGTCCTTCATCGCCAGGATGGTCTTGGTCGCAGGCCACGCCATGAACAGCAGGATAAGGAAGGGAATGACGGTCCAGACGATCTCGACCGTGGTGTTCTCGTGGAACTGGGCCGCCTTGTGGCCGACCGATTTGCGATGCTTGAAGATCGAGTAGAACATCACGCCGAAGACGGCGATGAAGATGAAAACGCAGACCCAGAAAATGTAGATGTTGAGATCGAACATCTGCTGCGCGATGGGTGTGACCGGCTGCTGGAAATTGACGTCCCAAGCTGCATTGGCCGCGCCGGCGGCACCTGCGCTGCCTGCCAGCGCCGCCATCATCCGTGCCGCCCTTGAAGCCCACGCCCCGACTACGTTGTGCTTGCGACCCATGCTGTCCTCGAAAAGTCTTCGCGCATCTGCTGCGGCCACCGCCACCGGTTCAGCGCAACCCGGCCAATCGCCG
>JANNNM010000079.1:0-2867 GCA_031398535.1 Betaproteobacteria bacterium
CGTTCAATTTTGAAATAAATAGGACGACGAAAATAATGAAAGTACAAATCATTAATAAAATTGTATTTTGATAAAATATAAAATGTAGCCAAATAAAGGGGTAAAGTTAAAAGCGAACTCTGGGCGTCTTCCGACATCGTCTTCAAGGTGCGCCCGCCGAGTCCCGCGGAAGTGGGGCTGATGCGCGAGGGCGGCATGCTGGTCGACTTCATCTGGCCCGCCCAGAACCCGGAGCTGATGCAGATGCTGGCGGCGAGGAAGGCGACCGTGCTCGCCATCGACTGCCTGCCCCGGCAGTTGTCGCGGGCACAGAAGATGGATGCGCTGACCTCGATGGCGGGCGTCAGCGGCTATCGCGCCGTCATCGAGGCCGCCAACGCCTTCGGCCGCTTCTTCAACGGCCAGATCACCGCGGCCGGCAAGATTCCTCCGGCCAAGGTCTTCATCGCCGGCGCGGGCGTCGCGGGCCTTGCGGCGATCGGCACTGCCGCCAACCTGGGCGCCATCGTGCGCGCCAACGACACACGGGCGGAGGTCGCCGACCAGGTGGTGTCCTTGGGCGGCGAGTTCGTCAAGGTGGACTACGAGGAAGAGGGGTCCGGCGGCGGCGGCTACGCCAAGGTGATGAGCGAGGGCTTCCTGCAGGCGCAGCGCGAGATGTACGCGAAGCAGGCCAGGGAGTCGGACATCATCATCACCACCGCGCTGATCCCGGGCAAGCCCGCTCCCCGGCTCATCACCGCCGACATGGTGCGGAGCATGAAGCCCGGCAGCGTCATCGTCGACATGGCGGCTGAGCAGGGCGGCAACTGCGAGCTGACCGAGCCCGGCAAGGCCGTCGTGAAGCACGGCGTCACGATCGTCGGCTATACCGACCTCGCGAGCCGGCTTGCCCGGCAGTCGTCCACGCTGTACTCGACCAACCTGTTCCGGCTTACCGAGGAGCTGTGCAAGACCAAGGACGGCGTGGTCGACGTCAACATGGACGACGATGCGATCCGTGGCCTCACGGTCATCAAGGACGGCGCCATCACGTGGCCCGCACCGCCACCCAAGCTTGCCGCTAAGCCCGCCGCGGCGGCGAAGTCGGCGGCCGTGGTGCCGAAGGCGAAGGGGCACGGCCACGGCGCGGCGAGCGGCCCGATGTCCGGCACCAAGACCGCCGTGATCTTCGGCGTCGGCGCATTGCTGTTCCTGTTCATCGGCCGTTACGCGCCCGCATCGTTCCTCGGGCACTTCACCGTGTTCATCCTGGCGTGTTTCGTCGGCTACATGGTGGTGTGGAACGTGAAGCCCGCGCTGCACACGCCGCTGATGAGCGTGACCAACGCCGTCAGCAGCATCATCGCCATCGGCGCGCTGGTGCAGGTGGCACCCGACCTGTCGAAGATCTCCGCGGACCTGTCGCGGCCCGGCGAGTGGATCCGCTGGCTGTCGGTGGGCGCCATTGCGCTGGCCACAATCAACATGTTCGGCGGCTTTGCCGTCACCCAGCGCATGCTGGCAATGTTCCGCAAGTAGGACGACGAGACCATGACCTCCAGCCTCTCGACAGTCGCCTACCTCGGCGCCACGATACTCTTCATCCTGTGCCTCGGCGGCCTTTCCAACCAGGAGACGTCGCGTCGCGGCAACCTGTACGGCATCGTCGGCATGACGATTGCCGTCGTCGCCACCATCGTCGGCGTGCAGGTGATGCCCGCCGGTATTCCGTACATCATCGGCGCGATGGCCGTCGGTGCGGCCATCGGCCTCTATGCGGCGCGCACCGTGCAGATGACGCAGATGCCCGAGCTCGTCGCGCTGATGCACAGCCTGGTCGGCATGGCCGCCGTGCTGGTCGGCTACGCCAACTTCATCGATCCCGCGGTGTCCGTCGGCCTGACGCCCGCCGAGAAGGCGATCCACGAGATCGAGATGTATCTCGGCGTGCTGATCGGCGCCGTCACGTTTGCGGGCTCGGTCATCGCCTTCGGCAAGCTCTCCGGCAAGATCACCGGCAAGCCGGTGCTGCTGCCCGGCCGGCACCTGCTCAATCTTGCGGGGCTCATCCTCGTGCTGTACTTCGGGTACCGGTTCGTCGCCGCGCCCACCGTGGCGGACGCGATGGTGCCGATGATCGTGATGACCATCATCGCGCTGCTCTTCGGCGTGCACATGGTGATGGCCATCGGCGGCGCCGACATGCCGGTCGTGGTGTCGATGCTGAACAGCTATTCCGGCTGGGCGGCGGCGGCCACGGGCTTCATGCTCAGCAACGACCTGCTGATCGTGGTGGGCGCGCTGGTCGGTTCGAGTGGCGCGATCCTGTCGTACATCATGTGCTCGGCGATGAACCGCAACTTCCTCTCCGTGATTGCCGGCGGCTTCGGCACCGACAGCGGCGCCTCGCCGGCGGCGGGGGGTGCGGCGCAACCGGCCGGCGAGGTCAATCCCATCCTGGCGGCGGAAACGGCCGAGATGCTGAAGGACGCGAAGAACGTCATCATCGTCCCCGGCTACGGCATGGCGGTCGCGCAGGCGCAGCACACGGTCAACGAAATCACGCAGGTGCTGCGGGCGAAAGGCATCAACGTGCGCTTCGGCATCCACCCGGTGGCGGGACGCATGCCTGGTCACATGAATGTGCTGCTGGCCGAGGCCAAGGTGCCCTACGACATCGTGTTCGAGATGGACGAGCTGAACGATGACTTCCCCAATACGGATGTCGCGATGGTCATCGGCGCCAACGACATCGTCAATCCGGGTGCCCAGGACGACCCGGCCAGCCCGATCGCCGGCATGCCGGTGCTGGAAGTCTGGAAGGCCAGGACTTCGATCGTGATGAAGCGCAGCATGGCCTCCGGCTATGCGGGCGTCGACAACCC
>JANNNM010000093.1:0-5304 GCA_031398535.1 Betaproteobacteria bacterium
CTGGTCTCGCGCAGCGTGTAGAACGCGCCCGGCAACAGCACCGCGACGGTACCGGCCGCGGCCATCGCGCTCACACCGGCCTCGCTCGTGTATTCGAGGTGATCCGCCGACAGTGCATGGGCCGCGGCGGCCTGCGCCCCGCCGTCCATGTCGGAGAGTTGGTCGGCGTGCAGCTTGACGCGCAAGCCGTGCGCACGCGCTGCATCGAACACGCGCTGCGTCTGGGCCAACGTAAAGCCGATCGTCTCGCAATAGGCGTCGACCGCGTCGGCCAGGCCCGCCGCCGCCGCTGCGGGAATCATCTGCGTGCAGACGGTGTCGATGTAGGCATCGGGCCGGCCCGCAAACTCCGGCGGCAGCGCATGCGCGGCCAGCAGCGTCGTGCGCACGTCCACGCCGACGTCGCGGGCGATGCGCCGCGCCACGCGCATTTGCTTCAACTCGGCTTCCAGTTCCAGGCCATAGCCCGACTTGATCTCGATAGTGGTGACGCCTTCGTCCGCCAGCGCCTGCAGGCGCGGCCGGCTCTGCGTGGCCAGTTCGTCGTCGGACGCGGCGCGCGTGGCACGTACCGTCGCGGCGATGCCGCCACCTTCCTGCGCGATCTGTGCATAGGTGACACCCAATCGCCGCCGTTCGTACTCATCGACACGATTGCCCGCGTAGACGAGATGCGTGTGGCAGTCGACAAGGCCCGGCGTGACCCACGCGCCCCTGGCCTCGAGGATTTCCGCCGCCACCAGCCCCGGCGGCAATTCCGCGCGGGGACCGGCAAACACGATCGCGCCGTCGCGCATCGCAATGGCCGCATCGCGCACCGCGCCGTAGGGCACGCCGTCGGCGCGCATCGTGGCCGCATGCACGTCGACCAGCAGCAGGTCGCACCGCGTGTCGTTCATGCGGTCGTCCCCAGCCGCGCCAACGCGGCGCGATAGCGCGCGAACACCGCGTCCTCGTCGCGATGCCTGCCGGCGGTGACGACCTGCTCGCCCCCGATCAGCACGTCGCGCACGGGCGTTGCCGCAGTGCCGAAGATCGCGGCGTCGAGGAGATCGTCGCAGCGCTGTTCCGCCAGCGCCGGATGCGCCGTATCGAGGACGACGAGGTCGGCACGCATGCCAACGGCAATCGCGCCACCGGGCCGGCCCACCGCCTGCGCACCCCCTGCCGCAGCACGCGCCCACAAGGCCGTACCGACGGTCGTGTCCTCCGCATGCGCCAGCACATTGCGGCGGCGCGCGCGCAGCCGCTGCGACCACTCGAACTGGCGCAGCTCCGCGAACGGCGAAATGATCGTGTTGGAATCGCTGCCGACGCCGAAGCGTCCACCGGCCTGCAGATAAGCACTGCCTGGAAACACGCCATCGCCGAGATCGGCTTCCGTCGTCAGCGCCAGGCCCGCCACGGCCCCCGACGCCGCAAGACCTGCGGTTTCGCGTTCCGTCATGTGCGTGGCATGCACGATGCACCACCGCGCATCCACACGCGCCTTCGCCAGCAGCCACTCGACGGGCCGCATGCCGCTCCACGCGAAGCATTCGTCCACTTCGCGCGTCTGTTCGGCGGCGTGGATGTGGACCGGCGCGCCCGGGCCGGCCATCGCCACGACATCGTCCAGTTCCGCCGGCATGACCGCGCGCAGGCTGTGCGGCGCCACGCCCAGCACGTAGCCGTGCTGCGCACTGGCAGCGCGCAGCCGGTCGACCAGTTGCGAGAACGTGTAGACGGTGTGCACGAAGCGCCGCTGGCCCGCCGTGGCCGCGGTACCGCCGAAGCCCGCGTGCGCGTAGAACACCGGCAGCAGCGTGAGCGCGATGCCGGCGGTGCGCGCCGCGGCGACCACACGCCACGCAAGTTCCGCAGCGTCGGCATACGGGCGTCCCGCCGGGTCGTGATGCACATAGTGGAACTCGGCGACGGCGCCGTACCCGGCCTTGACCATCTCGACATAGGCCTGCGCGGCGATCGCCTCGAACGCCTCGCCGTCGACGCGATCGAGGAACGCATACATCGCCTGCCGCCACGTCCAGAAGCTGTCGTCGCGGCCCGGCGCGGATTGCCCGGTACGCCCGGCCAGCGCGCGCTGGAACGCATGGGAATGCAGGTTGGGCATTACCGGCACCACCGCACCTTGCAGTCGCGTGCCCACTGGCGCCGTGCCCGCTTCGACCCCGACGATGATGCCCGTCACGTCGACATCGAGCGTGACATCGCGCGCCCAGCCGTCAGGCCGCAGCGCATGGGGCATCCACCACTGCGTCATGCTGCGATCCGGTGGAGGGTCGCGACCAGCGCGACCGCGTGGGCCTCGACCGGTGCGATGCGCACGTGTCGCAGGTCGTCGGCGGCGTCGCGCTGGCCGATCCATGTGCAGTCGTCGTTGATGCGCACGGCGGGTCCCGTCGCCATCATCACGTCGACCGCGCCCGCTGCCACGTAGCACAGCATCGCGTCGGCCGCCGGCAGCGTGACGGCGTCCTGGCGCACGACAGTGAACTGCGCCCGCGCAGCACGCCGCCGCACCATCAGGTTGAAGTCGCGCGTCGGGCCCCTTGCCAGCGTGCAGTCGATGGCCAGTTCGCCCGGGAAGCGCACGGGCTCGAACAACGTGTCCATGTCGGCATGCCACGCGGCACTGTCGAGGCGCATCCCGGATCCTTCAAGCAACACGATGGTGCGGTCCACCCCCGGAAAATGCGAGAACGGGCCGCTTGCCTGCACCAGCGCGATGCTGGCGCGCCAATCGAAGGCATCCATCCCCGCGCCGGCCGGCTCCACATGCAGATCGAGCGCCACGCCGCCGCCATTCTTCCATGGCTTGCGCACGTAATCGGCGGGCTGCAGCACCTGTTGCATCGAAGGAGGAATGCCGGAGACGCACGGCGTGGAGGGAATGGAAGCCGTGGATTGTAAACCCCGGACATTTCCGCATTGACAGGACCGCGCCGCAACCCTAGATTCGATGGTCTGCAACCTACTTCCGGAGATTTCCCCATGCGTTTCATCGTTGCTGCATCCGTCTGTGCCACGGCCCTGGCGCTGGCTGCCCCCGCCGCCGCCCAGGAGACCAAGGTCGCCATCGGCATTTCGGGCTGGACCGGCTTCGCGCCGCTCACGCTGGCGAAGGAAGCCGGCATCTACAAGAAGAACGGCCTCGACGTCTCGATCAAGAAGATCCCGCAGAAGGATCGTCATCTCGCCATCGCGTCCGGCGACATCCAGTGCGCGGCCACCACCGTCGAAACGTACATTGTCTGGAACGCCAACGGCGTACCCATCACGCAACTCGTGCAGCTCGACAAGTCCTTCGGTGCCGACGGCCTGGCCGTGCGCGGCAACGTGACCAAGATCGCCGACCTCAAGGGCAAGACCATCGGCGTCGATGCGCCCGGCACCGCGCCCTACTTCGGCCTCGCGTGGATCCTGAAGAAGAATGGTATGTCGATGAAGGACGTCACGGCCGCCACGATGAGCCCGCAAGCCGCGGCCACCGCGTTCATCGCCGGCCAGAACGACGGGGCGATGACGTACGAGCCGTACCTGTCCGGCGTGCGCGACAAGCCTGAAGCCGGCAAGATCATCGCCACTACGCTCGACTATCCGATGGTGATGGATACCTTCGGCTGCACGCCGGCCTTCATCAAGGCCAACCCCAAAGCAGTGAAGGCGCTGGTCGACAGCTACTTCGAAGCTGTGGAGATGATCAAGAAGGAACCTGCCAAGAGCTACGAGATCATGGGCGCGGACGTGAAGCAGAGCGGCGAGCAGTTCGCCAAGTCCGCCGCGTATCTGCGCTGGCAGGACAAGGCGGCGAACCAGACGTTCTTCGCCGGCGACTTCCAGAAGTTCAGCGCCGAGGCGGCCGACCTGCTGCTGGAACTGGGCATCATCAAGCAGAAGCCCGACCTGACGACGATCGTGGACACGTCGTTCATCAAGTAACACCCACCCACGGGACGCCGGTTGAACGACGCGCGTTCAGCCGGCATCCCGTGCACCGCGCATGACCCCGCTCAAGCCCATTCCGCCGGGACGCCGCGTCGTCTATGGCGTCGCGTTCTTCGTCGTGTTCGTCGCGCTGTGGAGCCTCGCCACGTTCGGCGGCTTCGTGTCGAAGACTTTTCTCGCCGACCCGATGACGATGCTGCGCGAAGGCTGGCTGCTCTTCACCGTGCATGGCTTTGCCAAGGACATCGGCATGACCGTGTGGCGTGTGGTGGGTGGCTTCGTGCTGGCCACGGTGTTTGCGGTGCCGCTCGGCATCGCGATGGGCGCGTACAAGCCGATCGAAGCGTTCTTCGAGCCCTTCGTGTCGTTCGCGCGCTACCTGCCGGCCTCCGCCTTCATTCCACTGCTGATCCTGTGGGCGGGCATCGGCGAGATGCAGAAGCTGCTGGTGATCTTCATCGGCTCGTTCTTCCAGATCGTGCTGATGGTGGCCGTCACCGTCGGCGCCACGCGCCGCGACCTTGTCGAGGCAGCCTACACGCTGGGCGCCAATGCATCGGGCGTCGTGCGTCGCGTGCTGCTGCCCGCATCCGCGCCGGCGATCGCCGAGACCCTGCGCCTGGTGCTGGGCTGGGCGTGGACCTATGTGATCGTCGCGGAGCTGATCGGCGCGTCATCCGGCATCGGTCACATGATCACGGATTCGCAGGCGTTGCTGAACACCGGCCAGATCATCTTCGGCATCATCGTGATCGGCGTCATCGGACTCATCTCCGACTTCGCGTTCAAGTTCGCCAACCAGCGCTTGTTCCCGTGGGCGCTGGTGTAGCGTGAGTCCACGATGAACAAGCTGTCGATCGAAGGCGTGGGCCGCGTGTTTCCAGGTGTTCGCGGCGGCGCCCCCACCCAGGCGTTGCAGCCCACTTCACTGCAGGTGGAGGACAACGACTTCATCACCATTCTCGGGCCCTCGGGTTGTGGCAAGTCGACGTTGCTGCGCATTGTGGCGGGACTTGACACGCCGACAACGGGGCGCGTGTTGCTCGATGGCGCGGCAGTCGCGGGCCCGGGCGCCGACCGCGGCATGGTGTTCCAGAGCTACACGCTGTTCCCGTGGCTCACCGTGCGCGAGAACGTGTGCTTCGGCCTGCGCGAGCGCGATGTCGATCGCGCCGGCCAGGACGAACGCGCGGCGTACTGGCTGGCGAAGGTGGGACTCACCGGCTTCGAGCATCACTACCCGAAGCAGTTGTCGGGCGGCATGCAGCAGCGCACGGCCATCGCGCGCGCGCTGGCCAACGATCCGAAGATCCTGTTGCTCGATGAACCCTTCGGTGCGCTCGACAACCAGACGCG
>JANNNM010000118.1:0-3957 GCA_031398535.1 Betaproteobacteria bacterium
GGCGATCGCGCGCGATGGACTGGTCGTCGAATGGGCGGATCGGCGCGAGACGATCCGGGTCGCCGCGGCCGCCGACCCGGAGGCCGCGCGTGGTGCCGACGTCGTGCTCGTCTGCGTCAAGTCGCTCGATACCGAGGCAGCCGCGCGCTCGCTGCGACCGCACCTTCGCGCCGACACCGCCGTCCTCAGTCTGCAGAATGGCGTGGACAACGGCCAGCGACTGCGCGCGGTGCTCGTGCAGCCGGTGTTCGCGACCGTCGTCTACGTCGGTGCCATCAACGTGGCGCCGGGGGTCGTGCGGCACACCGGCCGTGGCGACCTCGTGCTGGGCCCGCTCGCGCGAGACCTCGCTTGCAATGGGTCGCTCACCGAACGGGCGCGGATGCTTGCGGCGATGTTCGAGCGCGCCGGCGTGCCCTGCGTCGTTTCCGAGACCATCGACGCGGACCTGTGGCGCAAGCTGGCGATCAACTGCGTGTACAACGCGATCTCGGCAGTCGGACATTCCGACTACGGACGGATGCTCGCGCACGGAACCACCCGCGACCTGATTCCCCTCATCGTGGCCGAATGCGTCGAGGTCGCACGGGCGGACGGCGTCATGCTCGAGCAAGATGCACTGCTGCAATCCGTGCTGGCGGTGGGCGCGGCACTCCCGACACAGATCTCGTCTACCGCCCAGGACGTGCGCCGCGGCCGGCGTACCGAGATCGATGCGCTGAACGGCTACGTGGCCGAGCGCGGAGCGTCGCTCGGCGTCCCCGCGCCTGTCAACCGTACGCTGCAAGCGCTGGTGAAGCTGCGCGAGGAAGCCCCCAGCTGACGCGGGCGCGAATTTCGCGCCGCCGAAACTGCGATGAAGTCCCGCTCAATGCCGCAGCGCGTCGATGCCGCGCGCGATGCCATCAAGCGTCAGCGGGAACATCCGCGGGCCGACCGCCTGCAGCACGATCTGCGTCGAGCGCGTGTACTCCCATGCGCGCTCGGGCTCCGGATTCCACCAGACCACGCGGCGGAAGTGCTCGAAGATGCGCGTGAGCCAGACGATGCCGGGCTCGTCGTTCATGTACTCGACGCTGCCGCCCACCTGCACCAGTTCGTAGGGGCTCATCGCGGCATCGCCGACGAAGATGACCTTCCAGTCGGGCCCGTAGGTGCGGATCAGTTCCAGCGTGGAAAAGCGCTCGTTGCGGCGGCGGCCGTTGTCCTTCCACACGTGGTCGTAGACACAGTTGTGGAAGTAGAAATGCTCGAGATGCTTGAACTCGGCCTTGGCGGCGGAGAACAGCTCCTCGCAGGTACGCACGTGCGGGTCCATCGAGCCCCCGACGTCGAGGAACAGCAGGACCTTGACACGATTGCGGCGCTCGGGCTGCAGCTTCAGGTCGAGCCAGCCCGCGTTGCGCGCCGTGCCCTCGATCGTGCCGTCGAGATCAAGTTCCTCCGGCACGCCTTCGCGCGCAAAACGGCGCAGCCGCCGCAATGCCACCTTGATGTTGCGCGTGTTGAGCTCGACGTCGCCGTCCAGGTTGCGGAACATGCGCTCGTCCCACACCTTGACCGCGCTGCGCGAGCCGCCGTCCTGCTGGCCGATGCGGATGCCTTCCGGGTTGTAGCCGTAGGCGCCGAAGGGACTGGTGCCGCCGGTGCCGATCCACTTCGACCCGCCCGCGTGCCGCCCCTTCTGCTCTTCCAGACGCTGCTTCAGTGTCTCCATCAGCTTGTCCCAGCCGCCCATCGACTCGACCAGCTTCTTGTCTTCCTCGGAAAGATGGCGCTGGAACTCGAGCTTCAGCCATTCCTCCGGAATTTCGCCGCGCACATCAAGCAGCGAGTTCACGCCGCGGAAATACGCGGCGAACGCGAGGTCGAAGCGGTCGAAGTGCTGCTCGTCCTTGACGAAGCACGCGCGCGACAGCGTATAGAAATCGTCGAGCGACGACGAGATCACGCGCTTGTCCAGCGCTTCGAGGAGCGTGAGCAGCTCGCGCGTGGACACCGGCAGCTTGTGCGCCTTCAAGTGAAGGAAGAATCCGGTCAGCATGGCAACGGAAGCATAGCGCGTCGCGTGGTCAGGCCGCGCCTTCCGCTTCACCGGGCAGCGCGGCGGTGTCGGCCGACGCGACAGTGGCGTGCCGCAGACGCAGCAGCGCATCGTCGAGCACCGCATACAGCGCGTCGATCGTCCCTACACCGATCGCGTCCTCCAGGAACTGGTACTGGCGCTCGACCAGCGGCACCATCGCCGCGATCTGCCGCCGGCTGGCCGGGGTCAGCGACACCACCTGCCGGCGCTGGTCGGTGGGCGAGCGCCGACGCCGCACCATGCCGGTGGCGTCCATTCGCGCCAGGATGCCGGTCAGGCTGGGGCTTGAGATCCGGCATGCATCGGCAATCTGCCAGGGCTCGAGCTCCCCGCGCTCGTGCAGCACGCGCAGGATTCGCCACTGCTGCTCGGTGACGCCGAAGCGGTTGAGGATGAAGCGAAAGTGCGCCAGGATTTCCTCCCGCGCCTCGAGCAGCAGCAGCGGCAGGTTGCGGTGCCGCAGCGGCGGATCAGCATGCACGGTGGCGGCAGGATCGGCTTTCATCGCAACAATTCCTTCGTGGAAACGGGATGCACCCCGGGTGGCGTGCGGCATGGATGCAACGTCGGTTCGCACCCGGCACTTCTGCTAACATCTTAACGATTATTCGACATCGATGACAATCGGCGTCATGTATCGACAGCGGACAATGCCGCAAGCTGGCAACAAGGACGAAACACAATGAAGATCTGCATCTACGGCGCCGGCGCGATCGGCGGCTTTCTCGGCACGCGGCTTGGAGTGTCAGGCCATGCGCTGAGCGCCGTGGCCCGCGGCGCGACACTCGCGGCGCTGAAGGCACAGGGACTGCGGCTGGAACTGGGTGGCGCACGCATGCAGTCGCCCGTGCACGCCAGCGCCGACACGCGCGATCTCGGCCCGCAGGATCTCGTGATCGTCGCCGTGAAAGGTCCGGCCATGGCCGCCGTCGCGGCCGGATTGGCGCCGCTGCTGCATGAAAAGACCATCGTGCTGAGCGCGATGAATGGCGTGCCGTGGTGGTTCTTCGATGGCATGCCGGGCCCGCTGGAGAATGCGCGTCTCGATACGCTCGACCCGGATGGCGCCATCGCCGCGCTTATTCCCGCACCTCACGTGGTCGGCAGCGTCGTGCATGCATCGTGCATGACGCCGGAGCCGGGGCTCACGCGGCACGTCATCGGTCACGGCATCATCGTCGGCGAGCCTGCAGGCGGCACCTCGCCGCGTGTCGAAGAGCTCGCGCGCATGCTGGCGGGCGCCGGCTTCGAGTCGCGCGTGGCGCCGCGCATCCAGCAGGACATCTGGTACAAGCTGTGGGGCAACATGACGATGAACCCGGTGTCGGCACTGACCGGCGCCACCAGCGATCGCGTGCTCGACGATCCGCTGATCCTGGCCTTCATCGACGCGATGATGGGCGAGGCCGCTGCGGTGGGCAATGCGATCGGTTGTCCGATCGCGCAGTCCCCCGCCGACCGCCACGCCATCACCCGCAAGCTCGGTGCCTTCCGCACGTCGATGCTGCAGGACGTCGACGCCGGCCGCGCGCTGGAGATCGATGCGCTGGTGACGGCGGTACGCGAGATCGCGCTCAAGGTGAACGTTGCCACGCCGAACATCGACGCGCTGCTGGGGCTGACGCGCCTCTTCGCGCGCACCCGGGGCCTGTACCCCGGTTGATGGTTCGCCGCCTCGCGGCGCGTCAATGCGTCAGCGCGGCCGCTCGAGCTGGAAGCGCAGGTGCGCCCGCGCCGCGGGCCATTCATTGTCGATGATGCTGAACACCACTGTGTCGCGCTTCACACCATCCGGCCCCAGCTGGTGATTGCGCAGCACCGCATCCTGCTTCGCACCCAGCCGCGCGATGGCCGTGCGCGACGCGTGATTG
>JANNNM010000131.1:0-1514 GCA_031398535.1 Betaproteobacteria bacterium
GAACTGGCCCCCACCGTGCCGCCGGAAGGCGCGCCCGCGTGGTACGCGCAGCGCTGGATGGACGGCGAAGGCAACGCCTGGCAGGAAATCGATCTCGCAAAACTCGCCCAGGACCCTGCATTCCTTCAGGTCGGGATCTAGGGCCCGTCAGAACGGGCAACGGAGAACCAACGTATGGCGCTTAAATTCTCGAACATCTTCGGCGGCGGCAAAGGCAAGCCTGCCGACATCGAACTCGACATGCCCACCACGCAGGTGAAGATGGGACAGGCGCAATCGGGCTACGACCCGCTGGCCTCCGTGTCGATCATGGAGCAGCTGCGCTCCGCCACCGCCAACATGGCGATGCCGAAAAAGCTTCCGCTGATCGGCAACATGCCGGTGACGAAGCAGTTCCAGACGCTGGGCGTGCTGATGGTGACGTTCCTCGTGTTCGCGGCGCTGATGGTGTTCCTCGACGGCCGGCAGTCGACGCAGGCCGCGGCCGCGGCAGCCACCGCGACGGAAATGCAGATGCTCTCGCAACGGCTTGCGCGCGGCACCGCACTGGCGGCACAGGGGCAGGCCAGCGCGTTTCCGGCGGTCAAGGACAGCCGCGATCGCTTCAAGGCGGACCTCGATGCGCTGCTGACCGGCGGTACCGTCCGCGGGGTCAGCCTCGACGTGGCGCAAGACGAGGCCACGATGAAGGGCCTGGACACCATCAAATCGCGGTGGGCGCGCGTGGAAGCGGCGGCGGGCCAGCTGATCGACAACGAAAAGAGCCTGACGTCGCTGGCCACGGGCCTCGATGCGCTCAACGCCGGCAACAACGCCGTGCTTGAACTGGCGCAGCAGGCCGCGCAGCAGATCGGCCAGAGCGGCGGCAGCCTGCGCGAAGTCGACTACGCCAACCAGCTGGCCGTGCTGTCGCAGCGGATTGCGAAGAACGCCAATACGCTGGCCTCGTCTGACGAAATCGACCCGGAAGTGGCGTTCCTGCTCGGCAAGGACACGGGCACGTTCCGCGATGTTCTGACGGGCCTGCAGCGCGGCAGCGACACGCTGCGCCTCGCCCCCGTCAAATCCGAGGACGCGCGCGCAACACTGGCAGAGCTGCAGAAGCGCTTCGCGACGTACGAGGGCAGCATCAACTCGATCCTGACCAACATGAAGAACCTGCTGACGGCCAAGCAGGCCGCGCGCAGCGTCAACGTCGAGGCGGAACCGCTGCTGAACGAAACCACGCTGCTGGCGCAGGGCTACGACGCCGGCACCGCGCGCAAATGGACGCTGGGCGTGGCCATCTTCTTCGCGCTGCTGGCGCTGGCGATGCTGGTGCTGCTGGGCAAGGTCTTCCTCGATGACGCCCGCGTGCGCGCCTTCGACAGCGAAGGCGAGAACAAGCGCAACCAGGAGGCCATTCTCCGGCTGCTGAACGAGATGGGCAACCTGGCTGACGGCGATCTCACGGTGCAGGCCTCGGTGACCGAGGATGTGACGGGCGCCATCGCCGACTCCATCAATTTCACGAT
>JANNNM010000158.1:0-8830 GCA_031398535.1 Betaproteobacteria bacterium
GGCTGCAGTTCGCTGGTGATCCGGGCGAAGAGCGGCGCCAGCGGCACCCGCGTCCAGGCCGGCGCAAATCCGCCCACTTCGAGCCGCGACAGGTCCAGCAGTTGCTCGAACTGGCCTTCCAGTGCGTTGACGGCGCCTTGCACGCTGCGTACCAGCGGCTGCAGCTCGGTGGCGCTGGCACGTGCAGCCAATGCTGCGGTGTAGAGCCCAAGCGCGTGCAGCGGTTGCCGCAGATCGTGGCTGGCCGCGGCCAGCAACTGGCTCTTGCCGCGATTGGCGGTCTCCGCGGCCGCCCGCGCCTCGTCGGCGGCACGTGACTTGGCCTTCAGCTCGACGATCAGGTCGATGTTCTCGTAGCGCGTGGTGAGCGAACGCGTCAGCACCGCGTTCAGCTGGTGGCCGAACAGCAGGATGAATGCGCCGACCACGCTCATCACCACCGCGGTGTAGAGGTGCACCTGGTCGGTCTCGAGCGCGACGCGAATGATGAGCGGCACCAGCGCGGGCAACACGAATCCGTAGAACGACGGCCGGTAGACTGCGGTGAGGTTGAGGCCGCCCAGCACGACGCCGAAGATGCAGACGATCAACAGCGCCTGGTGCGGCGCCGACGATGGGTACATCGCGATGCCGGCCACGCCCCATAGCGAACCCGCCAGCGTCGACCCCGCGGCCCAATAGCGCCCCCAGCGCCGCGTGGCATCCATGCCCGGCTGCGCACGCCGCCATGCGCAGGCCAGCACGCCGCGCCACGCCTGGTTCAGCACGATCAGTACCATCCACATCGCCATCCACCACGGCGACACTTGCCCCCACATCACGATGCACAGCAATGTGGCGCCCAGCAGCATCGACATCGACGTGCGGTGCCATCCGGCATAGAGCTGCGCCACCTGGTCCGCATGCGCGCGCGCCAGGATGGGCGCCGGCAGGGCGAGCGCGGTCACGGATGAAGCCCGGTCGATACCGATGCGGTCAGCGGTGCGGCCGGGTCGACTGGACGTCGATGCCGCGCCGCGCGAGCTCGACGATGGCCTGCGAACGCGAATGGACGTTCAGGGCCTTCAGGATCGCGGACACGTGAACCTTGACGGTGCCCTCGGACAGGCGCAGGTCGCGGCAGATCATCTTGTTGGGCTTGCCCTGGACGAGCAGCAGCATCACGTCGCCCTGGCGCTGCGTGAGTCCGAGAAGGTCGATGTCGATGCCATCGGCGCGAATCCGGGGCGCGCGAGCGATGTCGCGCGTGACGTGCTCGCCACCCGCCAGCACGGTGCGCACGGCATCGAGCAACAGGTGCGGATGCGCCGTCTTGGCGATGAAGCCACGGGCGCCTGCGGCCAGCGCCGCGCCAACCGTGGCGCGATCGTGCGTCGCCGACAGCACCACCACCGGCAGCCGTGGATGGTCGCGCCGCAACTCACCCAGCAAGTCGAGGCCATGCGCACCCGGCAATGCGAGGTCGAGCAACACCAGCGCGCAGTCCGGATGGCGGGCAAGGGCGATCAGCGTTTGCTGGCGGTCGGCGGCACCCAGGATCTCGAGCGCCGGCTCGAGGCTTGGCAGCACTTCGGCAAGCGCGTGCAGAATCAGCGGGTGATCATCGACGACGAGAATCTTCATGAGGCCTCCGCGGGGATCGGCGCCAGCGCGGATGGCTGGCGACACGACTATGCGACGAAGCCCAACGCGAAACTACTGTCAGAAATGACAGGTAGGCGCAACTGCTGAAGCCTCGCCTACAAACGCCGTTGCGATCGCACCTATTCGTGCCGCAACGCGTCGATGGGCGCGAGCCTTGATGCCGTGCGCGCCGGATAGAACCCGAAGAACACGCCGATGGCGCCGGAGAACCCGACTGCCAGCACCACGGATGCAATGCTGACTTCGGTGCGCCATCCGGCGAACTGGCCGACGGCCATCGACGCAATGGCGCCGATGACGATGCCGATCAGGCCGCCGATCAACGCCAGCGTGACGGCCTCCACCAGGAACTGCGTGAGGATGTCGCGGCTGCGCGCGCCGACAGCCATCCGCAGCCCGATCTCGCGCGTGCGCTCGGTGACCGACACCAGCATGATGTTCATGATGCCGATGCCGCCGACCACCAGCGACACGGAAGCGATCGCGGCCAGCAGGTAAGCCAGCACCTTGGATGATGCTTCCTGCGCCGCCAGCACTTCGGACAGATTGCGGAGGAAGAAGTCGTCCTCCTGGTTGGCGGCAAGCTTGTGCCGCTGCCGCATCAGGTCGCGCATTTCCTGCTCGGTGGTGGCCATGTCGGCGCCATCGCGAACGCGCACGGTAATCGAGCCCACGTTGCGGCTCTTGACCTGCTGCCCGCCCAGCACGCGCTTGCGCGCCGTGGTGATCGGGATCAGCACCGTGTCGTCCTGGTCCTGGCCGACCATGCTCTGGCCCTTGCGCTCGAGCACGCCGATCACCGTGTGTGGCACCCGGCGGATGCGCACGGTCTCGCCCACCGGATCGGCTTCGCCGAAGAGCGAGCGCGCGACCGTCTGCCCCAGCAGCACGACCTTGGCCGAGGCATCGACATGCGACTGGTCGAAGGCCTTGCCGCTCGCCACTTCCCACTGCCGCGTCTCGAGGTACTCGGGTGATGTGCCCTGGATCTGGGTGGCCCAGTTGCTGTTGCCGAACACCACCTGGCCGCTTCCGCGCAGGATGGGCGCCGCCACCTGGATGCCCTGCACCTCGCGCATCATTGCGTAGGCGTCGTCCTCGGTGATCGTCAGTTGCGTGCCGGAGCCCTGGCGCGCGCCGCCGGCTGTGAAATTGCCCGACAGCACGATGATGAGGTTGGAACCGAGGCTCTTGATCTGGTCCTCGACGCGGGCCTGCGCGCCGGCGCCGACGGCGACCATGGTGATGACCGCGCCCACGCCGATGATGATGCCGAGCATGGTCAGCGCCGAGCGCAGCTTGTTCACACGAAGTGCAGCCAAGGCAACGCGCAGCGTGGCGAGGAAATTCACGCTGCCACCGTCGTGTCTTCCGCGCGGCGCGCGGCGAGCGCCGCCGCAGCATCGGCGGGCGGGTTGCGCGTGTCGGAGACCAGCTTGCCGTCGCGGAAGGTGAGGAGGCGCGAGGCGAACGAGGCCACGTCGTGTTCATGCGTGACCAGCACGATCGTGATGCCATCGTCGCGATTCAATTGCTGCAGCAGCGCCATCACTTCCAGGCTGGTCATCGAGTCGAGCGCGCCGGTCGGTTCGTCGGCCAGGATGAGCTTGGGATCGTTGACCAGCGCACGCGCAATGGCCACCCGCTGCTGCTGGCCACCCGACAGCTGCGCCGGATGGTGGTCGGCACGCGTGACGAGGCCCACCTGTTCAAGCTTCCGTTGCGCGCGTTCGCGGCGCTCCGCTGGCGGCACGCCGCCATAGAGCAACGGCAGTTCCACGTTGGCCAAGGCGCTGGTGCGCGGCAGCAGGTTGAACTGTTGGAACACGAAGCCGATCGACCGGTTGCGGATGCCGGCCAGTTCGTCCGTGGAGAGGCCCGCGACATCCTCGCCGTTGAAGCGGTACTCACCGGACGTCGGCACATCGAGGCAGCCGACCAGGTTCATGAACGTGGACTTGCCGGAGCCGGACGGCCCCATCACGGCGACGAACTCCCCCTCGGCCACGGCTATCGACACGCCGGCCAGCGCGCGCACCTCGGTTTCGCCGAGCTGGTAGATCTTGGTGAGTTGCCGGGTCTCGATCAGGGCCATCGCGGGTGCCGGTCAGAAGGGCAGGCGCGGCGCGCCGCCGGCCGGACCGGACTTGGCTGCGCTGCCGGCGGTGACGGTGCCGACGATGACCTCGGTGCCTTCCTTGACATCGCCGCTGACGACTTCCGTTGCGTTGCCGTCGGTCAGGCCGAGGCGCAGCCGGACTTCCATCGGCTTCGCATCCGGACCCGTGACGAATACGCGGCCACTGCCTGTGACGGCGCGGCCTGTTTCCGAGGCGACGATCTCCGCGTACTGCTTCTTCTGCTCGTCGTTCAGCATCGCGTTGATCTTCTGCCGCACTTCGGCGCGGATGCGCTCGCCGCGCACGCGGCGATCGGCCTCCGGCACTTCGCGCAGCTCCATCATCCGGCCGCGCAGCTCGCTGAAGATCTCGTCGAGGCGCGCCTGCTGGCTGGCGTCGAGCTTCAGGTCCGTGACGAGCTTCTGCCGGCGCGCCTGCGCATCACCGCCTCCTGCCGCACCCCCACCGCCGGTGGGTGCCGCATCCTCCTTCGTTGCCGCCGCACCGGCCGGGCGCCAACGCAGGGCGGCATTGGGCACCTTCAGCACGTTGTCGCGGTTGTCGGCGATGATCCGCACATTGGCCGTCATGCCCGGGACCAGCAGCAGGTTGGCATTGGGAGTATCCACGACCACCGTATAGGTGACGACGTTCTGCACCGTCTGCGCCGCCTTGCGGATCTGGCGCACGCGGCCTTCGAACGTGCGGCCGGCGAACGCGTCGACCGTGAAGGTGACGCGTTGCTCGGCCTTCAGCTTGCCGATGTCCGACTCGTCGATCGCCACTTCCACCTGCATTTCGCGAAGGTCGCGGGCGATCGTGAAGAGGGTGGGCGTGTTGAGGCTGGCCGCCACGGTTTGTCCGGCGTCGATCTGCCGCGAGATGACGATGCCATCCACCGGCGCGGTGATGGCGGTCTTGGCGAGGTCGTTGCGCGCGGCGGCCAGCGCCGCCTCGCGCTGCTTCACCACGGCGGCGGCATTGGCGATCTGGGCTTCGGCCGACTTGGTTTGCGCGTCCGCGGTGCGGATGGCCTCGCTCATGCCCTGCTCGGTGTAGCGGGCCTTGTCGACTTCCGCGCCGGAGATGAAGCCCTTTTCAACCAGCGACTGCTTGCGGTCGAGGTCGCGCTTGGAGTCGTCGTAGGTGATGCGCGCGCGCAGTGCCTGCGAGCGTTGGGCCGCGGCATCGCTTTGCTTCTGCAGCATCGACGTGCGCGCGGCTTCGAGGTCGGCCTCGGCCTGGCGCACGCGGATCTCGTAGGTCTCGGGATCGATGCGCGCCAGCAGGTCACCCTGCTTGACGACGGAATTGAAGTCGACCTTCAGTTCCTTGATCTGGCCGGAGATCTGCGAGCCGACCAGCACCGTGGTGACGGCATTGAGCGTGCCCGACGCGGAGACGACCGACGTGATGGCACCGCGCTCGATCTTCGCGAAGCGGTATTCAACGGCGTTGGACGCCGGGCCGAACTGGCGCCACGCGGCGTACCCGGCGCCCGCGAGCACGACGAGGACCAGCAGCGGAATGCCAAGGCGGCGCCATGCAGGAACAGGAGTATTTGCCAACCGCGTTACCTTTGTCTTTCGTTCGGGACGAGTGTGGTGCTGCGCTGCCGGTGTGGCGCATCACCGGAGGAAGGGAAGGGGCTCAACCGGAGCGGCCGTAGCCGCTTTTCTGCAGCTCGGCCATGTCCGCGCGCGCCTTGCGCAACCGCGTTTCCACGACGGAGACCTGGTAGAAGTCGCCGTCGCCGGCCTTGATCGCAAGTTCGAACTGGTCGATTGCCAGCGGCAGGTTGCCGGCCCAGGCGTAGTACTCGCCCTGGTGCTCGTGCTGCTTCAGCCGCATGCTCTGGTCGGCGTAGGCGCGTGCGGCAATGCGATGCAGCAGCCCGTCGCCCGGGAAGCGTTTCAATTGCAGGTCGAGGAACGCGGAGGCCTCGGCCGGGCGCTTGGCCTTCAGCAGGGCCTCCGGGTAGTCGTAGATCAGCTGCTTCTTGTTGGGATAGCGCAGCAGCGCGGCCTCGAAGCGCGCCGCTGCAGCCGGGTAGTCTTCCGAGGCCATCAGCAGCTGCCCGGCCATGGCCTCCATCATCGGGTGCGGCGGCGCGATCTTCTCAAGCTTCGCCAATTCGGCCTTGGCACGCGGGATCTTCCTGTCGCGCAACAGCGCGGCCACCAGCCCGTAGCGTTCGGCGATCTCGTTGTTGTACTGCTTGTCGCGCAATGCCACTTCAAACGTGACGACGGTCTCGCGCGAGTTGCCCAGGTAGCTCTTGAGCAACGCGCGGACGAGGTGGAAGTCGAGCGGATCGGGGACCTGCTTGTACGGCACGCCCTGCGCGCGCGCCTGGGCCTCGGCGACGCGTTCATACGTGATCGGGTGGGTGCGCAGGTACGACGGCGTGGTGCCTTCGACGAAACGCGTGGACCGCTGCAGGCGCTGCATGAAGGCCGCCGCGCCGTTGGGGTCGAAGCCCGCCGCCACCAGCCGCTGGAACCCCACGCGATCGGCTTCGTATTCGTTTTCGCGCGTGAAGTTGAGCTGGTTCTGGATCATCAATGCCTGCGAGCCCGCGATGGCCGCCGACACGCCGTCGCGCGAATTGATGCCGCCGGCGCGGGCCGCCAGGATGGCCAGCGCCAGGCCGGCTAGCGATACCAGCATCGAGTCCTTCTGGCTGTCCACCATCCGCGACATGTGGCGTTGCGTCACGTGCGTGATTTCGTGGGCCATGACGCTGGCCAGTTCGGATTCGTTCTGCGCAAGCAGGATGAGCCCGGTATGAAACCCGATGAAGCCACCGGGCAGCGCTAAGGCGTTGTTCTGCGGGTGGGGTACCGCTAAGAACTCGAAGTCCTGCTTCACATCGGGCGTGCTGGCCACCATCCGGTACCCGAGTTCGTTCAGGTAGTCGTTGACCTCCGGGTCGTTCAGGTACCCGCCGGTGGCGCGGATCTGCCGCATGATCTGCTCGCCGATCTTGCGTTCCTGCTGGGGCGACAGCGCCACCTGCGACGAATCGCCCAGTTCAGGCAAGCCCTGCGCGCGTGCCTGGGGGACCACCGGCAACGGGGACATCGGCGCGCCGGCCAGCGTCACGGTGAGTGCCAGCGCGAGCAGACGCCGCCCTGTTGCGGGCCTGGCGGGCGTCGACGCCAACGGTGCGGAGATGTCGTTCAGGTGCGGCATGGGTCGGGATCGTGAGTGCACATCGCTGGTGCTAAGATGGCCTTCGCTCGATCAAGTTCAACGGAGTACACGCCGTGGCGCGCGCCCCAACGTCAAGGAAACCGGCGGTGCCTGCCGCCCAACCGTTGTCTGCCAAGACCGCTGCTGCGGGGCGTCACGCCTCGGACAGCACGCATTTTACCCACTTCGACGGGGCCGGACAGGCGCACATGGTCGATGTGGGCGCCAAGGATGTAACCAAACGTCTCGCGCGGGCGGCCGGACGCATCGTCATGCTGCCGGCCACGTTGGCGCTGATCCGCGCCGGCGACGCGAAAAAGGGCGACGTGCTGGGCATTGCCCGGATCGCCGCCATCCAGGCGTCGAAGCGCACGTCCGACCTGATCCCGCTGTGCCATCCGCTGCCGCTGACGCGCGTGGCCGTGGAATTCGCGCTGGACGACGCGGCCTCGGCCGTGACCATCGAGGTGACGGCCGAAACGGTGGCCCGCACTGGCGTCGAGATGGAGGCGCTGACCGCCGCCGCCGTGGGCCTCCTCACCATCTACGACATGTGCAAGGCGGTCGACCGCGGGATGCGGATCGACGCCGTGCGGGTGGTGGAGAAGGCCGGCGGCAAGTCGGGACACTTCCGGAATCCGTGATCCGATGGTCCGGTGGTTGGACCACTTGACCACCGTGCCCGGGGCCGGGTAGAGTCCGGTCGCTGGTCATGCGGCCCCGATCGCCCGAAGCAGGCGGTCAACACAGATGAGGGCCGCAGGCAGCACCAGGAGGAAACACCCTCGTGCCCCTGCATACGGTCGAACCGCTGCGCCTCTACCGGCAGATTGCCGGCCAGATCGCCGCCCTGATCGACAACGGCGAATTCGCGTCCGGCTCGCGCCTGCCGGCGGAGCGCGAGCTGGCCACGTTGCTCGGCGTCTCGCGTACCTCGGTGCGCGAAGCCATCATCTCGCTCGAGATCGGCGGCCGCGTCGAGGTGCGCGTCGGTTCGGGCATCTTCGTGGCCGAGCCGCGGGCCGTGGAGCTGCCGGTGGAGAGCGACGAGGGGCCGAGCCCCTTCGACCTGCTGGCCGCGCGGCACTTCATCGAAGGCGAGATCGCCGCGCTGGCCGCGCGCCACGCCAAGAAGGCGGATCTCGTGGCCATGCGCGCCACCGTCGAGCGCATGCGCAACCATGCCACCGACTTCACCAAGCGCGACGCCGCCGACCGCGAGTTCCACGTGCGGCTGGCCGCCGCATCCGGCAACGGTTCGCTGCCCCTCATCGTGCAGGGCATGTGGCAGCAGCGCCGCGGCAAGCTGTGGTCGCGCATCGAAACCTACTTCCACACCCAGAAGATGCGCGCCGGTGCGCTGCTCGACCACACGAAGATCATCGACGCGCTCGAGCAGCGCGATGCGGACGCGGCGCGCGACGCCATGCACAAGCACATTTCGCGCGTCGAACGCGAGTTTCAGCGGCAATGGGACGTCATCGTCCCCCAGCAAGGAGCAGGGAACGGCGCCCGCCGCCCCCTGCGCAAACGCAGCACCAGCACGCAGTCCATATCCTGACCCCATGAGGAGCATCACCATGAAACCCCAACTGACCCGCATCGCCGCGGCGCTGGCGGCTGCCGCCTTCTGCATGCCGGCACTCGCCAAGGAATACCGTTCCGCCGATGTCCATCCGGAGGATTACCCGACCGTGATGGCCGTCAAGTTCATGAGCGACTACATCAAGCAGAAGACCGGCGGCAAGGACTCGATCAAGGTCTACACCGGCAACCAGCTGGGTGGCGAGAAGGACACGATCGAGCAGGTCAAGATTGGCGCGCTCGATCTCGTGCGTATCAACGTGGCCCCGATGAACAACATCTGCCCC
>JANNNM010000277.1:0-2625 GCA_031398535.1 Betaproteobacteria bacterium
GCTCGATCGCGTGCTGGCGACGCGCAAGCGCAAGCCCCGGCATTTCGATTGAGCCCGTGATCGCATCGGCGGCCACCGACTGGGCGGGCGTTGCGCATCAGCCTGCCGTGGCGCCGGTGCGGATTGCCTCGCTGGTGCCGAGCCTCACCGAGCTGCTCTTCGCGCTGGGGCTCGGACCGCAGGTGGTCGCGCGAACCGGCTTCTGCGTGCACCCCGCGCCCGTCGTGCGGAAGGTGCCGAAGATCGGCGGTACCAAGGATCCCGACCTCGAGCGCCTGCGCGCGCGGGCACCCACCCATCTGATCGTGAACATCGACGAGAATCGCCGCGAGGTCGTCGATGCCGCGCGCGCATTCATTCCGCACCTGGTCGTGACGCATCCGCTGATCCCCGCGGACAACCTGCGGCTGTTCACACTCTTCGCCGCGATCTTCGGCCGCGAAAGCGAAGCGGCAGAACTTGCCGCCGATTTCACGGGCGCCATCGCGGAAGCGCAGGCCGTGACCGCGCGCCTGCCACGCGAGCGCGTGCTGTACCTCATCTGGAAGTCGCCGTGGATGAGCGTCGGCCGGGACACCTATGTCGCGGCAACGCTTGCGGCCGTAGGCATGGATGTCGTCGACGCGATCGCGCAACAACGGTATCCGGTATTGGAGGCCGACGATCCGGCATGGCGGGCGGCAGATCGCATCCTGCTGTCCACCGAACCCTACGCCTTTCGCGAAAGCGATCGACGCGTGCTGGAAGAACAATCCGGCAAGCCCGTGGCACTGATCGATGGCGAATGGACCTCGTGGTACGGCGCGCGCGCCGCACCGGGCCTGCGCGCGCTTGCCCGCTGGCGCATCGAAGGATGCATGTAGCGAGGCCTCGCGGGATCACACCTGGCATGCGATCAGCGCAAAACCACGCCACGAACATAGAACAGCGTATGAACACCCACCAACGAAAAGGGCCACCGTTTCCGGCAGCCCCAGTCGATACAGCAACTACGAAAAAATTACAGCGGAACGCGAATGCCTACCGTGACCGCCCAGTAGTCGCCGTCGCCCTTGCCGGCGCTGGAATTGCCGGACAGGAAGCCGGTGACCTTGCCGAAGTCCCGGCTTACGCCGAGATCGAAAAGCCACCAGTTGTCGTCCTGCTGGAATCCCGGCACCGTGTAGGAGCCGTTGGCTCCCACCGGCCGCGCGGTGACCTGCCGGAGGTCGTCCTTGAAGTTGTACTCCCACGTCGCACGCGCGAACGGCCGGAAGCCGCTGACGTTGCCGGCCACCTGCCAGCCAAGGCTCGACAGGAAGGCGTCGTTGTTCTGCTGGTCGAAGTTGAGAGCGGTGCTGTCATTGCCATTCTCGGAGAACTGGCGCACCACGATCTGTTCGTAGGTGAGCTTGCCGAAAGGGCCGTGGTCCCAGTTCTGGTACTTGAACCAGTAGCCGCCGAGGAGGCGGCCGGTGATGTGGTAACCCTTCGTGGTGCCGGTCTCGGTGCGAGTCGTCGTGCCCAGCACGATGTTGCGCGTGGTGTCGTAGTCGAGCGATGCCAGGCCGAAGGTGGCGCCGACGTACCAGGGGCCCTCACCGTAGCCACCATAGGCGGTCAGTGTGGGTACCGTCAGCTTGAAGTCGCCGCCGTTGTTGCCGAAGTCCCCCTTGTATTCCGTGTACGCGAACTGGATGCCCGCGAGCATCTTGTCGGACACGCGCATGTCGGCGCCGACCGAGATGGTGTTCACGTCGCCGCTGCCGGACAGGCCGTTGCCGAAGATGTCGTCCTTGGCATAGTCGTAGGCTGCCCAGGTCTGGAATTTCTGTCCGCCACCCGGGGCATTGATCGACGACATCATCCGGTTGTCGAGGGCGCGCCAGTTGGCGCGCTCGACTGCCATGGGTGCTTCACCCAGGGCTGCCATCTGGGCGGGGCCGGTGAGCATCGAGACGATGGCCTGCGACAACAGCAGGTCGGCACCGGTGCTCGGATGCACGCCATCGGCAAACACCCACGTGAGGTTGCCGTTGGGGTCGCGCAACGTTGCCGGCGTGCACTGCAGCGCGCTGGCGGTCGTGCAGACGGGGATCGACGTGTTGACGAAGCCGTAGAGCGACGGATTGACGATGATCTCGTTCAGCAGCGCCGACGTGTTGAACTGGAGCACCTGCAGGCCGGAGGCGCCGACCGCGGCGTTGAGCGTGGAGTTGAACAGGTTCGAGATGGACGTGAACGTTGCCTGCGCACCCTGCGCCGCGGCGAACGGCGTCTTGCCGATGTCCGGGAGGTTCTGCAGCACGACGTACTGCGCGCCCGCGGCCCGCAACCTGCCGGCCTGCGCCGCGAGATCAAGCGCTGCCTGCGTCACGCCGGCCTGCAACTGGGCCTGCGTGATGATGCCGGCCCCGGCCTGCTGCGCCAGCACGAACACATCGTTCGCGCCGCCCTGGATCTGATAGATCGCCGTCGGATCGAGCGGGCCCTTGGAGATCAGCAGCGACACCTGCTGCGCGACCGAGAAATCCGGAACCCCGGCCGGCACCAGCGGCGACGGCGAGTTGACGCGAGCACCGCCTTGCGCGAAATTGTTGCCGCCGGTGAACGACGGCGTGGAGGTCAGGCCGTAGCTCTGGCTGA
>JANNNM010000338.1:0-1124 GCA_031398535.1 Betaproteobacteria bacterium
CAGTAGAAGTCGGCATTGGACAGGTCGGCCACGGTGCCGATGTCCTTGTCGCCCCGGCCGGAAAGGTTGACGAGCAGCACCTGGTCCCTGGCCATGGTCGGCGCGGTCTTCATCGCGTGGGCCACAGCGTGGCTGGATTCCAGCGCAGGGATGATGCCTTCGGTGCGGCACAGGTGGTGAAAGGCCGCCAGCGCCTCGGCATCGGTCACGCCGACGTACTCGGCCCGGCCGATGTCCTTCAGGTGAGCATGCTCGGGGCCTACGCCCGGGTAATCGAGGCCGGCCGAGATGGAGTGGGTCTCGGTGATCTGGCCGTTGGCGTCCTGCAGCAGATACGTGCGGTTGCCGTGCAGCACGCCGGGTGTGCCGGCGGACAGCGTTGCCGCGTGCTTGCCGCTGGCCATGCCCTCGCCCGCCGCCTCGACGCCGATCAGCCGCGTCGCCGCGTGCGGGATGTAGGGGTAGAAGATGCCGATGGCATTGCTGCCGCCGCCCACGCAGGCGAGCACGGCATCCGGCTGGCGACCGGTCATCTCGGGCATCTGCACGACGCACTCGTCGCCGATCACGCGCTGGAAATCGCGCACCATCATCGGGTACGGATGCGGTCCGGCCACCGTGCCGATGATGTAGAACGTATTGTCGACGTTGGTGACCCAGTCGCGCATCGCCTCGTTGAGCGCGTCCTTCAGCGTCTTCGACCCCGACTCCACCGGCACGACCTTGGCGCCCAGCAGGTTCATCCGGTACACGTTCTGCGCCTGGCGCTTCACGTCCTCCGAACCCATGTATACGACGCATTCCATGCCGTAGCGCGCGGCGATCGTCGCGGTGGCCACGCCATGCTGGCCCGCGCCAGTCTCCGCGATCACGCGCGGCTTGCCCAGGCGCCGTGCGAGCAGCGCCTGCCCGATCACGTTGTTGATCTTGTGTGCGCCCGTGTGATTGAGGTCCTCGCGCTTCAGCCAGATCTGGGCGCCGCCCAGTTCACGCGACCAGCGTTCGGCGTGATACACCGGCGACGGACGGCCGACGTAATGCTTCAACTCGCGTTCGAACTCGGCGCGGAAATCCGGGTCATGCTGGTAGCGCGCGTAATGTTCCTTTAATTCCTCGAGCGCACT
>JANNNM010000426.1:0-2289 GCA_031398535.1 Betaproteobacteria bacterium
GAGTACTGGCCGTAGTCCTCGGCCTTGAACTTGCCCGCCTTCACCGCCTTCAACGCCGTGTCGATCGTCGGTTCCATGTTCCACAGCGCCGACACGACAACCGTTTCCGGATACTGCGCCTGCGTGTCGATCACGTTGCCGATCGCGAGCTTGCCCTTTTCCTTCGCCGCGTCCGAGACGCCGAAGCGCTCGGCGTACATCACGTCCGCGCCCTTCTCGATCATCGCGAACGCCGCTTCCTTGGCCTTCGGCGGGTCGAACCACGAACCGATGAACGACACATAGAACTCTACCTTCGGGTTCGTTTCCTTCGCGCCCGCCATGAACGCATGCATCAGCCGGTTCACTTCCGGAATCGGATAACCGCCGACCATGCCGATCTTGTTGGTCTTGGTCATGCCGCCCGCCACCATGCCGGTGAGATACGCCGGTTCCTGGATGTAGTTGTCGAACACGGCAAAGTTGGGTTCCTGCGGCTTGCCCGAGGATCCCATCAGGAACGATACCTTCGGGTAGTCCTTGGCGACCTTGCGGGCGGCCGCTTCCACCGCGAACGATTCGCCGACGATGAAGGTGTTGCCCTTTTCCGCGAACTCGCGCATCACGCGTTCGTAGTCGGCATTGGCCACCTTCTCGGAGAACACGTACTCGATCTCGCCGCGATCCTTGGCGGCATTGAGCGCCTTGTGGATCCGGCTGACCCATTGCTGCTCCACGGGCACCGTGTAGATGGCCGCCACCTTGGTCTTGGTCTGCGCCTGTGCCAACGGCATGGCGGCCGTCAGGGCCACTGCCACCAGTCCTGCAAAAACCTTTACTGCACTGCGTCGCGTCAACATTGCTTCGTCCCCTGGATTCGATGGTCATCGCCGTCGATGCACGACATCGGTGCATCGTGTCGCACGCTGCGGACAGGCTTCACCGCAGCGCAACATCGCATCATCCTACAACAAGAATCCGGCATCAATCCGCGCGCGCGGTGCTGACGTTCGGATCGTGCAGGAGAACGGGTTGCGTCAGGCCTGCGGACGCAAAACAGGGGCCGAAGCGTCAGCTCAGGACCAGTTCGGTGCCGCGCACGCCCGTGCCCTTGGCCAGATGCAGCCGGCTCGAGCGCGGCACGCCGGCCAGCAGGTATTCCATCTGGTCGGCCAGGATCCGCCGGTTGCGCAGGATGAAATGCTCATGGCGGTTGGGCACGTAGGGCACGTAGAGGAGCGGCATGTGCGCCTGCTCCGGCGAGCGGCCGCCCTTGCGCGTGTTGCAGCTGCGGCAGGCGGTGACGGTGTTGGTCCAGGTGTCGCGGCCGCCCTTCGACACGGGCACCACATGATCGCGCGACAGGTCGCGCAACAGGAAGCGCTTGCCGCAATAGCCGCACAGTTGGCGGTCGCGGGCGAAGAGCATCGGGTTGGTGAGGCCAGGTGCATGCAGATGCGACCCGGCGCCGGTTCCCTTGATGGCAAGGATGGACTTGGTGGCGAGGCGCGAACGCTCGCCATTCTTCTGCCACCCGCCGCGGAACTCGCAGACCTCGCGGCCGATCGACCACGCGACCATCTGCTTCGCGTGATAGGTGATGGCTTCCTCCAGGGCGACCCACGCCTGGGGCAACCCGGCCATGTCGACGGTCAGGACCAGCGGTTCCATGATTGCCAACGATGATAGCAGACGCAACAAAGGACTTCGTCACGGCCCCGGCGGGTGGAGGCCCGCCGGGGCTGTCGCGACTATTGACCGCGTCAAACGGGCACGTTCGATGCGGCGGCGATCCCGATCGTCGGTTGGGAAGGCCGCGTACAGCCTTCGAAATCGCCGGTGCTGCATTTCCGTGTCACCACGGAGTCTTCGTCGTGAACATAAGGTCACCTCCCCGCCCACCTGCGGCGGCGGGTGAGGCCGGTTGCACCCGAAGGGCAACCAGCCGTCACCCGTTTCGACGTTGCTGCCCCGATGCGCCACATGGCGCACCGGCCCTGCCTCCGGCGTTGCCGCCGGATTACTGACTCAACGCGTACTTGCAGGCCAACAGGAACAATCTGCGGGCAATGCGTTCCGATTCATGCGCTTCCGCCGCTGCCGCGATCCGGATGATCAGCCCATCCGCCGCGCGGCGATAAATGCCTTCGCGACCCCCCTTGATGAGTGCGAAATACTCCCGCCCGTAGGGTCGCTCCAGTTCTTCCAGGAGCCTTGCCATTTTGTGTGCCTCATCGTCATCAAGTGTTGTGGCAACGGGCAACAAATGCGCCCGGCGCCAGTTGGCAATCCGGGCTTCCCACAGGCGGG
>JANNNM010000447.1:0-4726 GCA_031398535.1 Betaproteobacteria bacterium
GAACTCTTCGGACTGCGCTATCCCGCCTACCGCTTTGCGATCATCGGCGTGGGGCTGTCGGTGGCGCTGGGCCTCTACCTGCTGATCCACCGCACGCGCATCGGCATGCTGATCCGCGCCGGCGCCACGCATCCGGAGATCGTGTCGGCGCTGGGCGTGAATGTGCGCGGCCTCAACACGCTGGTGTTCGGCCTGGGGGCGGCGCTGGCGGGGCTGGCCGGATTGATGGCGGGCCCCATCGTGTCGGTGCAATCCGGCATGGGCGAGCCCATCCTGATCCTGACGCTGGTGGTGATCGTGACCGGCGGCATCGGCTCGATCCGCGGCGCGTTCTACGGCGCGCTGATCGTGGGCATGGTCGACACCATCGGCCGAGCGTTCCTGCCCACGCTGCTGCGCGAAGTGATGGAACGCTCGCTGGCGCAGGCGGCCGGACCGGCGATTGCCTCGATGCTGATCTATCTGGTCATGGCGGTGGTGCTGGCCATTCGGCCGCAAGGTCTCTTTCCGGTGAAGCACGGATGAGGCCGGGTAGCGTTTCGCCAGCGGGTGCACCGGCGTCCCGCCACTGGGGTGCGCGCGAAGTCTTCGGCGTGCTGCTGCTCGTCGGCCTCGCGCTGGTGCCGGTGATCTCGGCCGCCATCGGCCAGCCGTTCTACGTGACGCTCTTCACGCGCATCGTCATCTACGCGCTGGCGGCGCTGGGACTGAACCTGATCCTGGGCTACGGCGCGATGGTCAGCTTCGGCCATGCGCTGTACCTCGGCATCGGCGTGTATGCGGTGGGGATCCTGTCCTTCCACGGCGTGACCAATGGCTTCGCGCATGTCGGCGCCGCGCTGGGCGCGGGCGCGGTGGTGGCCGTTGTGATCGGCGTCGTGTGCCTGCGCACCAGCGGCATGGCCTTCATCATGATCACGCTGGCCTTTGCGCAGATGTTCTACTTCCTGGCCGTGAGCCTGAAGCAATATGGCGGCGACGATGGACTGCCGATCGCCGCACGCAGTGACTTCGGCCTCTTCTCGCTGGCCAGCAACACCACGCTCTACTACTTTGCGTTCGTACTGCTGCTGCTGTGCCTGTTCTTATTCCGGCGGCTGGTGGACGCGCGCTTCGGCATGGTGCTGCGCGGCTGTCGCAGCAACGAGCGGCGCATGGCGGCGCTGGGCTTTCCCACGCTGCGGTACCGGTTGGTTGCCTACGTGATCTCCGCGCTGGTGTGCGTGATGGCCGGCGTGCTGCTGGCCAACCTGACCAAGTTCGCGTCGCCGTCGACGATGGCGTGGCAGACCTCGGGCGAACTGATCGTGATGATCGTGCTGGGCGGCATGGGCACGCTGATCGGCCCGGTCGCCGGCGCCACCGCGCTGCTGCTGCTCGAGGAATTCCTGGCGGGCCTGACGCAGCACTGGATGATCATCTTGGGACCGCTGATCGTGCTGATCGTGCTCGTGGCCAAGAAGGGTCTCTACGGCTACATCAGCGAATGGGCCGCGCGCCAGCCCTCGCGCCGGGGAGAGACAGGATGAGCGCCGCCGGGCCGCCCCAAGGCGCTCGCCCCCTTTGGGGGAGGCGGCGCCGCGCGCCGCTTCGGGGGGAGACAAAGTGACGCTGCTTGCCGTCACCGGCCTCGTCAAGCGCTTCGGCGGCCTTACCGCCACCGATGGCGTGGATTTGACCGTCGAGCGCGGCGAGGTGCATGCAGTGATCGGCCCCAACGGCGCGGGCAAGACCACGCTGATCAACCAGCTGTCGGGCGAGTTGCCGCCGGATGCGGGCACGATCCTGCTGGAAGGCGTCGACGTCACCGCGCTGCCCGTGCATCGCCGCGCTTTGCTCGGCTTGTCCCGGTCCTACCAGATCACCTCGGTGTTCCCGGACTTCAGCGTGCTGGTCAACGTCGTGCTGGCGGTGCAGGCGCATCGCGGCCACAGCTTTTCGTTCTGGCGGCCGATGCTCGCGGAAACGGCGCTCACCGAACGCGCGCGTCATGCGATCGACCAGGTGGGGCTCACCGCGCGCGCCGACGTGCCGGTGGCTGCGCTCGCGCATGGCGAGCGCCGGCAGCTCGAGATGGCGATGACGCTGGCGACCGATCCCACGGTGCTGTTGCTCGACGAGCCGATGGCGGGCATGAGCCTCGCCGAATCGGAGCGGCTGGTGGTGCTGCTGGCGTCGCTCAAGTCGCAGTACGGCGTCCTGCTGGTGGAGCACGACATGGACGCTGTGTTCAAGCTGGCCGATCGCATCTCGGTGCTGGTGTACGGCCGCGTCATTGCGTGCGGCAGTCCCGAGGCGATCCGCAACAACCCGGACGTGCGTACCGCGTACCTGGGCGAACAGGATCTGGTCGCCTGACCATGGCGCTGCTCGAAGTCGACAACCTCACGGCCACGTATGGCGCCAGCCAGGCGCTTTTCGGCATGTCGTTCACCGCGGAGGCGGGCCAGTGCGTCACGCTGATCGGGCGCAACGGCATGGGCAAGACGACGACGGTGAAGAGCATCATCGGCATGTTGACGACGCATCAGGGCGGCATCCGCTTCGATGGCCGCGCGATCGATGCCCTGCCGTCCTATCGCATCGCGCAGTCCGGCATCGGCCTCGTGCCCGAGATGCGGCAGATCTTTCCGACGCTGTCGGTGCGCGAGAACCTGGTGGCCACGGCGCGCGTACGCAAGCACGGTAACGCGGCGCCGTGGACGCTGCCGCGCGTGTATGGGCTGTTCCCGCGGTTGGCCGAACGCGCAACCAACTTGGGCAACCAGCTTTCCGGCGGCGAGCAGCAGATGCTGGCCATCGGCCGCGCGCTGATGACCAATCCGCGGCTGCTGATCCTGGACGAGGCCACCGAAGGCCTCGCGCCGCTGGTCCGCGCGGAGATCTGGTCGTGCCTCGACCAGCTGAAGCGCGAAGGCCTGACGCTGCTGGTGATCGACAAGAACATCGGCCCGCTGACGCGGCTGGCCGACATGCACTACATCGTCGAGAAGGGCCGCGTCGTGTGGCGCGGTGATTCCGCCGCACTGGTCGCGCAGCCGGAGGTGCTGCACCAGTACGTCGGCGTGTAACTGTAACTGACCTGTAAGCCCCGCCGGGGTGCGCCCCGCGTAGATTCTCCTTGTCCCGCACGACAAGGAGCGTAACGTGATCGATATCCGGCGATGGGGTTCTGCGGTAGTGCTTTCCATGCTGCTGATGGCGGGGTCCGCGCGCGCTGCGCCGGAGGTCGGCTGGTGGTGGAACCCCAATGAAAGCGGACGCGGCTTCTTCGTCGAGAGCCAGAACGGCATCATGTATCTCGCCGGGTATTTCTACGAAGCCGACGGCCGCGCCACGTGGCTCGTGTCGGGTGGTCCCAACACCGACTCCTACAATTACCAGGGACGGCTGCTTTCCTACAGCAACGGCCAGACCTTGTTCGGTGACTACAAGCCGCCGACAACACCAGTGGATGCCGGCCCGGTGTCGATCAGCTTCAGCGACGACACGCACGGCACCATCGTCTGGCCCGGCGGCACCATTCCCATCGTCCGGCAAATCTTCGGTGCGGAAACGGTGCACGCCAAGCCGGAAAACGGCTGGTGGTGGAACGAGACCGAGAGTGGCCGCGGCTACACGATCGAAGTGCAGGGCGACAAGGTCTTTGTCGTCGCCTTCATGTACGACGCCGCAGGCAATCCCGTCTGGTACTACTCCGCCGGGACGATGAGCACGCCGACCACCTACAGTGGCCCCTGGCTGCAGTTTGCCGGCGGGCAGACATTGACCGGCGCGTACCGCCCGCCGGGCGTCCCCGTTGTGGTGGGTCAGCTTGGCATCGAGTTCACCGCAGCCGATCAGGCCACGCTGACGTTTGTCGACACGCCCGCGGTGACCGCGCCGCCGGGCAATCATCTCAAGCAGTTCAAAACTTTCCAGATCGGTCGTCAGTTCAAGAAAGTGAAAGCGCCACGACCTGAGCGCTGGAAGGCATCCTTCGACATCGTCGACAGTTTGGTGAACATCCTCAAGCCGGCATCGGGCGTTGGCCAGAATCAGATCATTACGTGGAAATGGTCCGCGAACGACGTTCTGCTGGAAATCGACGAAACCGGCAGTACACCGATGGAAGGCACCTTCTATCCGGAGCGCGGCGCCGTGGTCGCAGAGCCGACCTACTTCCAGAACACCACCGACGGCAAGCAACAATGCGATTCCAAACCCGGACAGAACTGGGTTGAAGCCCTTCGCGGCGACTCCATCGTGCTCGTGATCAGTGACCGCGATGAGTCCTTCGGCTACTTCAGGCTGAAAATGCCCACACCCGACGTGTTGCTGAACTGCGTCATCAGTGGCAAACCAGTGAATTCGACGATGCCCCTGCCGATCGACCTGTATTTTCAATTGCCCCGCCAGCCCTTGGACGCCGGTGTGGTCAGAGGCAAGATGTCCGAAAAAGTCATCCTCGATTCCGTTAACGGCCCCTATTCCAGCAAACGCACGATCAGTGGCAGCTGGACGTTCGTGCCCGTGCCGTAACGGAACGGACGAAGTTGGTCGAGCCTGGTAACGGGCGCCCCCCGTTCTGTCCAGCAGCGGGAGACGTTTCAGGCAAAGTCTTGCCTTGGTTCTCGTGTAGGCTTTCGTCTTGTCGCTGCCCGTCCCGGGCACGCCACAGGCGCACGACCGCCGGGGGCCATGGCCGCTTCCAGACCTTCATCCGCAGCCGTCGCGCGACTGGCTG
>JANNNM010000633.1:0-4792 GCA_031398535.1 Betaproteobacteria bacterium
GGCGTTCGCGATTACCGCGGCGGTGGTCGCCAGTCGGCGCGCGAGACCGCGGTGCGAGTCGCTGCGGGTGCGATCGCGAAAAAATGGCTGCACGAAAAATACGGCACGGTGATCCGTGGCTATATGTCGCAGCTGGGTCCGGTGGAAATCGGCGGCTGGGACCGGATGTATGCGTTCGGCAATCCGCCGTTGCCGTTCCTCGAGAAGGAACTGAAGCGCTTTCCGAAGTGGCTGCTATGGCAGGCGCTGATTTCACCGTTGCTGGAATGCGTGCATGCGTCTGCGGTGTCTACCGGTGGCGACCACCACAAGGTGACGCTGGTGGTGCAGAACACTGGCTGGCTGCCCACGTATCTTTCGAAGCGCGCGCTGGCGCGTAAGACCGTACGTGGCGTGGTGGCGGAGATTGCGTTGCCGGAAGGCGCGACGCTGGTGCAAGGGAAGCGTGTGATCGAAGTTGGTCAGCTCGAAGGCCGCGCGTACAAGCACACCGGGATTTCGTTCTGGGGTGATGCACATACGACCGAGGATCGGCTGAAGGTCGAGTGGGTCGTGCGCGGGAAGCCGGGGGATCTGCTGAAACTGACTGCGCGGCATGAACGCGCGGGCGTAGTGCGGGTGAGTGTTACGTTGACTTGAGCAGCCGAGGCGATCCCTGATCGTTCTCGTATCGCAGTTTGACGTTGCGTTTCAGGATCGGTGCATCCAGAAAGCGCAGATTGATCACATGATCTCCCGTCGCCTGCTTCTTGCCATCGTAACGGCACTCGTCGCCGAGGCCGCGTTGCCGCAGAAGAGGCCCGAACCGCCTCGCGGTGGACCCATCAGGCGCATCGGATACCTTAGCGGAGCAACCGAAGCAGCCAACGTGGGCTATCTTCAAGGCTTTCGGGCCGGAATGGCGGATCGTCATTGGCGCGAGGGCAAGGACTATGAACTGCTTTCAAGATACGCCAACGGAACGATGACCGCGCTTCCTGCTCTCGCGCAGGAACTGGTGGCCCTTCGCCCCGATGTCATTCTCGCGCCGGGCTATCTTTCGACCAAGGCATTGGCCGAGGTGACCAGGACCGTTCCGATCGTCTTTCTGTCGCTGATTGATCCCGTCGGGTCCGGCCTGGTGGCGAGCTTGAGCCGGCCGGGCGGAAACATGACAGGCTATACGGATGTGTCGCAGGATCTCAGTGGCAAGCGAGTCCAACTTCTCAGGGAAGCCATCCCGAAGCTTTCGCATCTGGCTGTCATCTTCGCCCCGGGAATCCCGACGAACCCGCCACTCGCAATGGTCGCAGAAGAGGCCGCGACAGCGATGGGTATCCGCGTCACAAGAATCCAGTTGCTGCATTCTGCAGATGTCGACACGGCAGTGCGCCGGGCGGCATCGGCGGGTGCCCAGGCGTTCATCGTGTTCGCAAGCGGCTTCACGCAGGCGAGGCGAAGCAAGCTGGTTGAGGAATCCATTGCTCAGAAAATGCCCGGGATCTTTTACGATGGGGAGTTCGTGGAGAACGGGGGATTCATGTCGTACGCCACCTCCACGGAAATCTATGGGCGTGTTGCCACCATTGTGGACAAGATCCTGCATGGGGCGAATCCCGGGGATCTTCCCGTCGAACAGCCCACCTCGTTCGAGTTGATGATCAACCTGAAGACTGCCTTGGCTATCGGCGTCGCGGTTCCCAACGCGCTTCAGTTGCGCGCCGATCGGGTGTTTCAGTAGCGTTACGCGGCGTTGCTTCCTTTCATCGGGTTACCGGTATCCTTGTTCCACCAGGAGATGAGTGACCCCATCAACGGGTCCTCAACGCGGAAATGCTGATGGATATCCTTCGGGACGTGTTCGTCGGGCGGCGCAAGCCATCCGCCGATGCGACGTTGCCGGGCGCCCCAACCGACGAGGCTAACCCGCTTGCCCACTATTTTTACAACAACCCGGGCCGCGGTGCCTGCAAGTGGCACCACTATTTCGAGTTGTACCACCGCCATCTCGCCAAGTACCGCGGACAGGCGCCGGTGGTCGTCGAGATCGGGGTGGCCTTCGGCGGGTCGCTGCCGATGTGGCACGCCTATTTCGGCGAGGGAACGCGTGTCATCGGCATCGATGTCGATCCGGCGTGCAGCCAGTTCGCCAACGCGATGACCGGCATCATCATCGGCGATCAGGGCGATCGGGCGTTCCTGGCTTCAGTGCGCGAGCGCGTCCCGCGCATCGACATCCTGATCGACGATGGCGGCCACACGATGGTTCAACAGATCGCGACGCTCGAGGAACTGTATCCGCACGTCCACGAGCGCGGCACCTATGTATGCGAGGACGTGCACACGTCGATGCTCGCCAATTTCGGCGGCGGCTATCGACGCAACGGTACGTTTCTTGAGTACAGCAAGGGACTGGTCGACCGCCTGTTCGGCTGGCATTCCGAGGACGAGCGCGAATTGAAGGTCGACGCCTTCACGTTGTCGACCCAGGGGATGCACTTCTACAACGGCATGGTGGTCCTGGAAAAGAAGCCGATGTCACCACCCCGCCAATTCCTGACCTACGGCGCCGACGCGCCCAAGGACGCCCCGGACGCGCCGCGGTTTCGTCCTTAGGGCCGACGGACGGCCATCCGTCCGCGGTTCATGACCCGCAGCGGATGTCCGTCAACGCGCGGCGATCGACAACCGTGTTCGCTCAGGCGTCGTACTTGAACGACAGCGACACGCGGGCGCGATACGCGACGACCTTGCCGCCCTCGATCTTCATGTCGAGCTTGCTGACTTCGGCCACGCGCAGGTCGCGCAGCGACTTGGCGGCAGTTTCGACCGCATTCTTGGCCGCGTCTTCCCACGAGTTCTTGCTGGTGCCGATGATCTCGGTGACGCGATAGACGCCGTCAGCGCTCTTCTTCTTTGCCATGGTGCATTCCTCCTTCGAGTGAAGAGGCGCGGACCCGCTTCCTCCCGCCTCGGGACAACCATCATAAGCGCGTTGCCGCGAAGGGCAAAGGGTGGGGTGGTGGCTCAGGGGCCGGCCGCGCCAGACCTATTTCTTGAACACGGGCAGCTTCAGGCCATCACGCACCGCCTGATCCAGCGCGGCCTCGGAGGTGCGGATCGCAGGCAACCGCGCAATCACGGCATCGAGCCGCGCCCGCGGCACGACCACCACGCCATCGAGGTCGGCGACGATGACGTCGCCGCTGGCCACGGGAACGCCCGCAACATTGATCGGGAGGCCCACGGTGCCAGGCCCGCTGCGCGCCGGCGAATTGGGTGTGACGCCGATGCAGTAGCACGGCAGGCCCACCATCCGGATGCCGGGCAGGTCGCGCACGCAACCATCGGTGACGAAGCCCACGGCACCGCAATTGCGCGCCATGCCCAGCACCAGGTCGCCGGTGACGGCACATCCGGTGTAGCTGCCGGTCGTGCATACGACGACATCGCCGGGCTGGATCGCTTCGAGCGCGGCAATCAACGCGAGGTTGTCGGCAGGGCCGGCATCGCAGGTGACGGCGACGCCACAGAACCCGATCTGTTCCGCGATGGCGGGCTTGATCCGGTAGTCGAGTGCGCCGCTGCCGCCCATCGCGTCGACGAGGAAGCCCGTAGGCGTGCCGCGCAGCGCCTCCACCTGGGCCGCGGTGGGCCGCACGACATCCTGACGCTGAATGCTTGGCGCTTCCTCGATCATTGTCCTATCCTCCGCAAAGGGGAGACCATGGTAACGATTGAGACACAAGGCGTCCACGCACTACCCGGCGTATCGTCGTTGGAACTTGCGACCGGGACACAATGATGTCGACTGACAGGCTGGCCCAGCGCTATCCCAGCGTGCGGATGATGCGCGACGCAGCGCGCGCACGATTGCCGCAGGCGATTTTCGACTTCGCCGATGGCGGCGCGGAAGACGAAGTCACGCTGCGGCGCAACGAGTCCGCGTTCGATCGCTGGGAATTCCTGCCGCGGCCGCTGCAGGGCGCCGCGGTGCGCGACCAATCGGTTGAACTGTTCGGCGCGACGCTGACTTCTCCCGTATTGATCGGCCCCACCGGTCTTGCCGGACTGTTCTGGCCGCATGGCGAGATCGCCTCCGCCAATGCCGCCGCGGCAGCCGGCACCGTCTATTGCCTCAGCCACGGCTCGGTGTGCTCGCTGGAGGATGTGGCCGCGCAGCATCAGGGCCAGCGCTGGATGCAGGTCTTCATCTACAAGGATCGCGGCTTCACGCGCGAGCTGACGCAACGCGCGCAGGATGCCGGCTATCACGCGCTGGTGCTGACGATCGACAACCAGTTGCTGGGCAAGCGCGAGCGCGATGTCGTGAACGGCTTTTCGATTCCGCCGCGCTTCACGGGCGCGCAATGGCTGGCGATGGCGCCTAAGTGGCGCTGGGCGTGGGCGATGCGCAACGAACTGCGCACGCTGACCTTCGGCAACTACGTGCGGCCGGGGTCGAAGGAATCGCTGGCCACGCTGGCAGGGCGCATGGGCTCGATCCTCGATCCGGCAATGAATTTGGACGACGTGGCGCAGGTGCGCGCGCAGTGCCGGGGTCCGCTGCTGCTGAAGGGCGTGCTGCATCCTGACGACGCGCGCCGAGCTGTTGCCGCAGGCATCGATGGCCTGATCGTGTCCAACCACGGCGGCCGCCAGGTCGATGGCGCGCGCAGTGGCATCGAGGCGTTGCCTGCGATCAGTGCGGCCGTGGAAGCGCGCATCCCGGTGCTGGTCGACGGCGTCGTGCGACGCGGGACGGACGTAGTGAAGGCACTGGCGCTGGGTGCGCGCGCAGTGCTGATCGCGC
>JANNNM010000540.1:0-3533 GCA_031398535.1 Betaproteobacteria bacterium
GAAGATGCCGTTCTACGGCCCACTGTCCCCCGGAATCCCTGGGGCCGTGCGGCCCTGCGCATACATGTGCTTGAGGCAGGCGCGGGTGGTGAGGAAGGCGCCATCCAGGTGGATCGCCAACATCTTCTTCCAGTCGGCGAAGCTGAATTCCTCGACCGGATGCACGATCTGGATGCCGGCGTTGCTGACGAGGATGTCGATCCCGCCCAGCGCCGCGACAATCGCCTCCACGCCGGCGTCGACCTGCGCTTCATTGGTGACGTCCATCGCGATGCCCATCGCCTTGCCGCCGGCCGCATTGATCTCGGCGGCCACTGCGTTGGCGGCGTCGAGATTGAGATCGGCGATGGCGACCTTCGCGCCTTCCTGCACGTAGCGCAATGCAATCGCCTTGCCGATGCCGCTGGCGGCGCCCGTGACGATGGCAACCTTGTCCTTCAGTTTCATGGCAACTCCCTAGGGGGCGAGATAATCGTGGATGACGGTGCCGAGCCCCAGCGTGAGGTCGCACAGGATGTGGACGCCGGACACCACTTCGAGCACCGGCAGCGAGGCCACCGGCGCCAATGCATGATGGAAGAGCTCGAGTGCTGCGGGGCCGCTCCAGGCACCCTTCACGGTGACGCCCTCGCAGTAATAGCGCACCAGTTCGCAGATGCGCGGCGTGCCGTCGACATGCGGAATGATCTTCAGCAGGTAGTTGGGCGCCTTCAGCGACGCCATGATCGGCGCGGCGTCCAGTGCCACGTGCTTGAAGCCCATCGTGGCCACCGCAACGGGGATCGAGCCGTACTTCAGCACGCCGAGCAGCGTGTCTTTGTCGACGGTGAGGCTCGGCGACGCGAGCTTCTTCGGGAAGCCCCACAACTCGCGGCCGCCGGCAATCGGTGACTCGTCGTCGAGGTACATCGCGTGCACGTAGCCGCCCCGCACGCCGTTGAAGGCCACCGGAATCACCTGCCCCGACTCGGTGTAGTCGCCGAAACCGGTCGAGTCCGGCATCCGGATGAACTCGTACTTGACGATGGCCTCGGTCACCTGCAGCGGCTCCGGCACCACGGCGCGCAGCGCGTCGAGATCGGTGCGGTAGGTAATGATCATGAACTCGCGATTCACGAAGCTGTACGGCCCGCGCGGAAACGCCGGGCTGGTCAACGGCATTGCGTAGGCGTTCCTGACGACATCCTCGATCTTCACTTCATCTCCCGGTCACCGGATCAAATCGTACGCATGCAGGCCCCGGCGAGCGGTGCAGGCCTTCTGCCAATCCGGATGCGATGCGGTCTGCCTGACTGCGTCCCGGCCGGACTCCCACAACGCATGCACGGTCGTGCGCGAGAACTCGTTGTCCTTGGACTGCGACGAATGTTCGAGGCGGCGGTTGATGAGATGCACCACTGACACCTTGCGGCCCTCGGCCACGCGTGCCAGCGCCTTCACGTCCGGATCGGTCTTGAACTTCGCGGGCAGGCGCTCGAGCACGCGCGCCAGCGATTCGCGCAACGCTTCCAGTTCCTTCACGCGATTGGTGTTCATCCGCGTCTTGCTGGAGTACATGATGTCCTTCTGCCGCTCCAGCACCTCGTCCATGTTGACGGGCAGTTCGCCGCGCGCGCTGAAGAGATCGACCTGCAGGATCAGCGCCTGCAGGTGCGGATCGTCATCGAGCACATACCAGAGCGGCGTGTTGGAGACGATGCCCCCGTCCCAGTAGGCCTCGCCCTTGATCGTGACGGGCGCAAAGCCCGGCGGCAGCGCGCCGCTGGCCATCACGTGCTCGGGCCCGATCACCATGTCGGGCGTGAAATTGTCGAAGTAGACCGAATTGCCGGAGCGTACATGCACCGCGCCCACGGCAAAGCGCATCGTCCCGGCGTTGATGCGGTCAAAGTCGACCAGCTCGAGCAGTGTCTCGCGCAGCGGCAAAGTGTCGTAGAACGACAGCGCCGAATCGGAGCCCTCGGCGGCGAAGAAGGGCAGCGACATCCGCGGGTGGTAGAACCCGGGCACGCCGAAGGTGGCTGCGGCCGATGCCGAGAACATGTTCAGCGTGCGCCGCATCGAGTCGAAAGCGGCAGGCGCGATCAGCGGCATGCCGGCGGAAACGCGCTCCCAGAATTCCCGCAGTTTCGCGATGCGGGTTTCCGGCGGATTGCCCGCCACCAGCGCCGCATTGATGGCGCCGATCGACACCCCGGTGACCCAGTCGGGCGCGAAACCGACTTCTGTCAGGCCCTCATAGACGCCGGCCTGGTAGGCCCCGAGCGCGCCCCCGCCCTGCAGCACGAGCACGGTATGTTCGGCGCGCTGCTGGTAGCGCTCGGCGGTGGCGGTGGCGACAGGCTTGACCATGGCAATCCAGGGAATGGCGCCACAGTATAGCGGGGATGCTGCATAGCAGCATTACACGGGCTGGCGGCCCGGGGACTGGATCAAGGCGCCAGCGGCAGCGCGATGCCGAACATCTGCTGTTTCAGCTGGTGCAGGCGGTCGCGGAGTTCCGCGGCCTTCTCGAATTCCAGGTTGCGCGCGGCCTCGACCATCTGCTTTTCCAGGGCCTTCAGCTCGCGCTCCATGTCCTTCTCGGGCATGCCCTCGTACTTGGCCTTGGCGACCGCGGCGCGCTGTTCCTTCTTGGATTCGTCCGGGTCGTAGACGCCTTCGATCAGGTCCTTGATGCGCTTCTGCACGCCGACGGGTGTGATGCCCTGCTCGAGGTTCCACGCCACCTGCTTCGCGCGCCGGCGATCGGTTTCCTCGATGGCGGCCTTCATCGAATCGGTCATCTTGTCCGCATAGAGGATGGCCATGCCGTTGATGTGCCGCGCGGCCCGGCCGATCGTCTGGATCAGCGAGCGCTCCGCGCGCAGGAAGCCTTCCTTGTCGGCGTCCAGGATGGCGACCAGCGAAACTTCCGGGATGTCCAGCCCCTCGCGCAGCAGGTTGATGCCGACCAGCACGTCGAACTCGCCGAGGCGCAGGTCGCGGATGATCTCCACGCGTTCGACGGTGTCGATGTCGGAGTGCAGGTAGCGCACCTTGACGCCGTTCTCGGCCAGGTAGTCGGTGAGGTCCTCCGCCATCCGCTTGGTGAGTGTGGTGACCAGCACCCGTTCGGACTTGACGACGCGCATGCGGATTTCGCTCAGCAGGTCATCGACCTGCGTGGCGGCCGGACGCACCGACAGCGTGGGATCGACGAGCCCCGTGGGCCGCACCAGTTGCTCGACGACCTGGCCGGCGTGGGTTTTTTCGTACAGCGCGGGCGTGGCCGACACGAAGATCGTCTGCGGCAGGAGCTTCTCGAACTCGTCGAAGCGCAGCGGCCGGTTGTCGAGCGCCGACGGCAGGCGGAAGCCGTAGTTGACGAGGTTTTCCTTGCGCGCGCGGTCGCCCTTGAACATGCCGCCCGTCTGCGGGATGGTGACGTGCGATTCGTCGATGAACATCAGCGCGTTGGACGGCAGGTAGTCGATGAGCGTGGGCGGAGGTTCCCCCGGCGCGCGGCCGGACAGATAGCGCGAGTAATTCTC
>JANNNM010000567.1:0-2004 GCA_031398535.1 Betaproteobacteria bacterium
GCCAATCACCTTGCAAACGGCAGGCCAAACTGCGCCCTGCGTGATGAAATAAATGTAGGCGTTGGGATCGGTCTCCCAGCCTTTGCACTTCAGTACCGAGCCTGGCTGGCCACCGCCCGACGCATTGCCGGCGCGCGGCACCGCGTCGCCGAACTTGCCGTTCGGGTACTGCGGATACTCTTCCATCACCTGCGTGCGATCGAGGCGCTGCTGGTCGCGCAGCTTGACGCGGCACAGGTTCAGCACGCCGTCCTGCATCGCCGCCGTCACCTTCTGGCCGCGGCCCGTCGTATTGCGCTGGTACAGCGCGGCGACGATGCCCAGGGCCAGGTGCAGGCCGGTGCCCGAGTCGCCGATCTGCGCGCCGGTTACCAGTGGCGGGCCGTCATCGAAGCCTGTCGTGGAGGCGGCACCGCCCGCGCATTGCGCGACGTTTTCGTAGACCTTGCAGTCCTCGTAGGGGCCGGGGCCGAAGCCCTTGATCGAGGCCACGATCATCCGCGGGTTGAGCGACTGGATGTGCTCCCACGTGAGCCCCATGCGCTCGAGCGCGCCGGGCGCGAAGTTCTCGACCAGCACGTCGCAGTGCTTCACCAGCGACTCCAGCACCGCCTTGCCCTTCGGATTCTTGGCATCGACCGTCACCGAGCGCTTGTTGTGGTTCAGCATCGTGAAATAGAGGCTGTCCACGCCGGGGATGTCGCGCAGCTGGCCGCGCGTGATGTCGCCTTCGCCCGCGCGCTCGACCTTGATCACGTCGGCGCCGAACCAGGCCAGCAATTGCGTACACGTCGGGCCCGACTGCACGTGCGTGAAGTCGAGAATCCGTACACCGTCCAGTGCCTTGCTCATTACGTTCCCCTATCCATTGCGATCATTCGTTGGCCCTTGAGGCCGTGATTCATGCCAAAGCCGCGCGCGCATCGCCGCGTTGAACGTCGTCGCGTCGCAGCCCGAACGGGCACAACTGCATGCCGACGACGCTCGAACGCGGCGCAACCTCAGGCCTTCTTCTTGGCTGAGGGATTCAAGCTCGTGATGCGGCCGCTCTCGGTGCCGCCAGCCTCGTCGATGACCGCATTGATCAGCGTGGGCCGCTTGCTGCGGATCGCCTCGACCATCGCCGCGCGCAGTTCGTCCGGTGTCTTCACATGCGCACCGACACCGCCCCACGCCTCCATCATCCTGTCGTAGCGGGCGTCCTTGACGAACACCAGCGGCGACGGATCGGAGCCGCCCGTGGGATTCTTCTCGTCGCCGCGATACACGCCGTTGTTGTTCATGATCACGATGCATACCGGCAGGTTGTAGCGGCAGATCGTCTCGGTCTCCATGCCGGAGAAGCCGAAGGCACTGTCGCCCTCCACCGCGATCACCTGCTCGCCGGTCACGACGGCGGCGGCCACGGAGTAGCCCATGCCCACGCCCATGATTCCCCACGTGCCCACGTCGATGCGCTTGCGCGGTTTGTACATGTCCACGATGCTGCGGGTGAAGTCGAGCGCATTCGCGCCCTCGTTCACGAGCACGGCATCGGGATTGGCCTTGACGATGTCGCGCACCACGTTGAGCGCGCTCTGGTAGCTCATCGGGGACGGATTCTTCGCGAGCGTCTCGGCCATCTTCGCGACGTTCTTCGTCTTGCGCTCGGTGATCGCATCGATCCATTCGGCGGGCGGCTTCGGCCAGTTGGTTCCCATCGCGCTCAACATCGCCGCCACGCAGGATCCGATGTCGCCGACCACTGGCGCATCGATGCGCACGTTGCTGTCCGCTTCCTGCGGCGAGATGTCGATCTGGACGAATTTCTGGCCGCCCCACGATTTGGAGGTGGGGCCGCCCCACGTCTTGCCCTTGCCCTGCGACAGCAGCCAGTTGAGGCGGGCGCCGATCATCAGCACCACGTCGGCCTCGGGCAGCACATCTGAACGCGCCGCCGACGCGGACTGCTCATGCGTGTCCGGCAGCAGGCCCTTGGCCATCGACATCGGCAGGTACGGAATG
>JANNNM010000627.1:0-3976 GCA_031398535.1 Betaproteobacteria bacterium
ACATCGTCGACATCGAACAGCACCGCTTCGGTCATCCGGTCGTGGATCAGCGGCAGCAGCGCCGCCTGATCTTCCGGTGCAAGCGGTACCCCGCCCACGGTCTGCACGTCGAACACGACGCCACGCTCGATGCGGCGCACGGCGTCGAGGCCGCAATTACGGGCGATGTCGGTGGCTTTCGACGACCACGGCGAGATCGTCCCCGGCCGCGGCACGACCAGGAACGAATGCCAGGTGGCGTCGGCCAGCGGCGGGGCTGCCTGCCCGTATGTCAGCAATGCCTCGAGCACGTGCCGCGCTGACGATGGCAACGGTCCGGTCGTTTCCACGAAGTGGCGGAAGGTCGCGCGCAGTTGCGCAATGCCGTGGCGCGGACGTTCGGAGGCTAGGCCCTGCAACAGCTTGGTCAAGCGGAACGGCGAAAGCGCCGAACTGCCAGTCAGCGAGAGTATTTCAGCCATCGCGAGGGTCGAACCGGCAAAATCCAATTATCGCATGACCCGAATGCTGTAGCGTTGAAACGCCAAGTTCTCTGACGTAAAGTATCTGGCTTTGCCCACTCAACGCATATTCCAAGGAGCACTGCTTCCATGCTGCATGTCGATATCCCATCACGCGCCGACATCGAAAGCCTGATCGGTGTTCGCGCGCCTGCCTGCCTGTCGCTTTACCTGCCGACAACGCCGCTGACGCAGGACGCTCAAGCTGACCGCATCGCCATGAAGAACCTTGCACGATCCGGACATGACGCGCTGCTGGCGCAGGGCGCGGACAAACGGGAAGTTGCCGCCATCGGTGAGGCGTTGGAAGACCTGCTTGAGGACGATGACTTCTGGGCGCATCAGGCGCGCAGCCTCGCCGTGTTCGCCACCGCAACGCGTACGCTGACCTTCCGCCTGCCCAATGCACTGGAAGCCCTGGTGGAAACCGGAGATCGCTTCTTCATCAAGCCGCTGCTCCGCGCCGTCACGGTGCCCCAGTCGGCTTTCGTGCTTGCCATATCGCAAGGTGCGGTTCGGCTGGTCGAGGTTTCCGGCGAGTTGCCGGCGGTAACCGTCAAGGTGGCCAACCTGCCGAAAGATGCCGCCCATGCAGCGGGCAAGGCTTCGATTCTGGCACGCCCGACAAGCGGCCGGCTGCAGGGTAACGGCGGGCAGAATGTTCGCCTGGGGCAATACGCGCGGCAGGTGGACCAGGCGCTCCGCGTACTGCTCGCCGGGCGCGAGATTCCGTTGATCCTGGCGGCGAACCAGCCGCTCGATTCGATCTATCGCTCGGTGAATACCTATCCCCATCTGGCCGCCGTCAGCATTCACGGTAAATCCGACGCGACCAGCGACGCCGAACTCGCGGAATCCGCGCGCGCCGTCCTCGACCAGTTGCATGTCGAGGACTTGAAGACATTGCATGCGGAGTTCGAGGCGCGCATGGGCGAAGGTCGCGCTACAACCGACATTGCCCAGGCCGCGCGCGCCGCGACCTTCGGCGCCATTGCAACCCTGCTGGTGGACATCGACGAGATCGTGCCGGGGCATGTCGACGAGATCACCGGTGCCGTCACCTTCGGCGACAGCGGCACCGTTGCTCGTCAAGGCGTCGTGGATCAAATTGCGGGGCGGGCATTGTTGACCGGGGCGCGTGTCCTCGGCGAACGTCGTGCCGACATTCCCGGGGGTGGGAGCCTGGCCGCGATCCTGCGCTATCCGTTCTGACCGCAACGCGCGGCCTCCGGCAGGACCCAACGGAGCCGCGTCCGGCGCGGCTGCGGACTATTCCACCTTGCCGATGCGTTTGACCACGTCAACCATCGTTGCGGCATCGGCGTCGACGTATTTCTGGAACTCGGGCGCGTCGAGGTACTGGATGGGACTGCCTGCCGCGCCCATCACCTGCTTCACGCGGTCGTCCGTGGCGGCCGCGCGCGCGGCGTCGCGCAGCCGCCGCAGCACGGACTCGGGCGTACCGGCCGGCACGAAGAGCCCGGACCATTGCGCGTACTCGACGTTGGTGCCGGACTCCTTCAGGCTGGGCACGTCAGGCAATGCGGCCAGTCGCGCATCGCCCCACTGCGCCAGCGCGCGCACCTTGCCGGCCTTGATCTGCTGCACGATTGATGCAGGGCCCGTGGCCAGCACATCGACCTGCCCGCCCAGCAAGCCGACGATCGCCGGCCCGGCACCGGTGTACGGAACATGGACCAACTTGACGCCGGCCGCAGCGCCGAACATTTCCATCGGCACATGCATCGTGCCGTAGTTGCCCGATGACCCGAACGTGAACTTGCCCGGATTGGCGCGCGCGTCGGCAATGAATTCCTGCAGTGTCTTCCACGGGGCTTCGGCGCGCACGACGAATACCGTGGGGTCGGCGGTGAAGCGCGCGACGGGTTTCAGGTCGGCGATCTGGTACATCGGCGGGCGGCCCAGGATGCGGTCGGCTTCGGGCAGCACCGTCAGCGACGACAGCGACAGCAGCACCGTGTAGCCATCGGGCTTGGCCTTGGACACCAGCGCCATTCCGATGCCGCCCCCCGCGCCCGGCTTGTTCTCGACCACCACCGGCTGCTTCAGATCGCGGCTCATGGCTTCGGCCATCGGCCGTGCCACGGCATCGGCCACGCCGCCCGGCGGGAAGGGCACGATCATCGTGATCGGCCGATCGGGAAATTGGGCCGAGGCGACTCCCGCCACCAGCGCCAGCATCAACGCCAACGCATGGACGCGTCGCATCATGATCGGTCTCCCTTCAATACCGGCGCGGACCTCGAGAGCGCACGCCGCGCGTGCACCCGTGCCGGCGCCAATGGACTCAGTGCTGCAGGATTTTGGCAAGGAACTGCTGCGCACGCTCGGACCGCGGCTGGCCGAAGAACTCCGCCTTGGTGGCGTCCTCGACGATCTCGCCGCGATCCATGAAGATCACGCGGTGGCTGACCTTGCGCGCGAAGCCCATCTCGTGCGTCACGCACATCATGGTCATGCCCTCCTCGGCGAGCTGCACCATCACGTCCAGCACCTCTCCCACCATCTCGGGGTCGAGCGCCGAGGTAGGCTCGTCGAAGAGCATCACGATGGGGTCCATGCTGAGCGCGCGCGCGATTGCCACACGCTGCTGTTGTCCGCCCGAAAGCTGGCCGGGGAACTTGTCCTTCTGCACCATGAGGCCCACTCGGTCGAGCATCTTCATGCCGCGCTTCAACGCGTCGTCCTTCGAGCGCCCCAGCACCTGGATCTGCGCCAGCGTGAGGTTCTCGGTCACCGTGAGGTGCGGAAAGAGCTCGAAGTGCTGGAACACCATGCCGACCCGCGCGCGCAACTTCGGCAGGTTGGTCTTGGGGTCGGCGATCGAAATCTTGTCGACGACGACGTCGCCCTTCTGGAAGGGCTCGAGAGCGTTGACGCATTTGATCAGCGTCGACTTCCCGGACCCCGACGGGCCGCAGACCACCACCACCTCGCCCTTCTTGATGCTGGTGGTGCAGTCGGTCAGCACCTGGAAGCTGCCGTACCACTTGGACACATTCTTGATGTCGATCATGGATGCTCTTTCCTTAGCGGACGATGGCGATGCGCTTCTGCAGCTGACGCACCAGCATCGACAGGCTGAAGCAGATGACGAAGTACACGAGCGCGGCCAGCAGGTACATCTCCACCGGCCGGTTGAAGTTCTTGCCGGCGATCTCGAACCCCTTGAGCAGGTCGTAGGCGCCCACGGCATACACCAGCGACGTGTCCTGGAACAGGATGATGGTCTGCGTCAACAGCACCGGCAGCATGTTGCGGAACGCCTGGGGCAGCACGATGAAGCGCATGCATTGCGGGTAGGTCATCCCCACCGCATACCCCGCCGACACCTGGTCGCGCTTCACCGACTGGATGCCGGCCCGCATGATCTCCGAGTAGTAGGCCGCCTCGAACACGGTGAAGGTGACCATCGCCGACAGTTCGGCGCCCAGCGGACGGCCGATCATCAGCGG
>JANNNM010000677.1:0-3173 GCA_031398535.1 Betaproteobacteria bacterium
GCAGGTCGTCACGGTCGATGGCACAGGCATCACCAAGCTGTCCGATCTCAAGGGCAAGCGCGTCTCCACCGGTGCGCCAGGAAGCGGCGTCGAAGTGATGGCGATGCGCGTGCTGGAAGCCGTCGGCATCGATCCCAAGAAGGACATCAAGCAGGAGCGTCTCGGCGCGGCGGAATCGGTCAACGCGATCAAGGATCGCAAGATCGACGCCTTCTTCTGGGTCGGTGGCGTGCCTACCGCGGCCATCACGGACCTTGCGGCCACGCCCGGCACCAAGCTGAAGATGATCGACCACGCCGAAGCCCTGGATGCGATGAACAAGAAGTACGGCCCGCTGTACGTGAAGGGCATCATCGCGCCGACGGCGTATTCGGGCATGGACAAGCCCGTCGAAAACATCGACGTGTGGAACATCCTCGTCACCAGCGACAAGATGACGGACCAGATGGCCTACGACATCGTCAAGACGCTGATGGAGAAGAAGCCGGAACTGGTGGCCGTGCACAAGGAAGCCGAGAACATCGATCTCAAGTACCAGAAGATCGGCTCGCCGCTGCCATATCACCCGGGTGCCAGGAAGTACTTCGAGGAGAAGGGCGTCAAGTTCTGATGCCCGTGGCGTCGGCATGAGCCCGACGGGCCGCCCCTGGGGCGAATACCGGAGTGCGCAGCACGACGGTAGCCCAATGAGCCTGCAACCATGAGCTCGCCGACGCCTCCGCCCGAGCCCGCCGTCGTCGTCATCGACGACGCGCGGCTGGCGAAGGCCAACGAGTACATCGAGGAAGAAGAAGGCGCCACCAACCGCTATCGCGGTTGGCTGGGCGGCTTCACCGCGGCGCTGCTCGTCGCGATGTCGGTGTTCCACCTGTATGCCGCGGTGGAGATCGTGGGGGCGCAGGTACTGCGGCCGGTACACGTTGGCTTTGTGCTCGTGCTGGTGTTTCTGCTGTTCCCGATGACGAAGCAGTACCGCAACCGACTGATGTGGTGGGACATCGTCGGCGCGCTGCTGGGGATCGCCACCATCGCGTACCTGCTGGCCGGCGGCGACAGCTTCTGGGATCGCAACACGATTCCCAGTCCCTCCGATGCATTCTTCGGCGTGGTGTTCGTGTTGCTGGTGCTCGAGGCCTGCCGCCGGACGTCGGGCTGGATCATGGTGATCGTGATCAGCCTGTTCCTCGCGTATGCATTCGTCGGGCCGTGGCTGCCGGGGTCGTGGCAGCACCGCGGCTACGACATCACCAGCATGACGGGCTTCCTGTACCAGACGCTTGAAGGCATTTTCGGCACGGCGGTCGATGTGTCGTCCACGCTGATCATCCTGTTCACGATCTACGGCGCCTTCCTGCAGCAATCGGGCGCGGGCAAGTTCTTCCTCGACTGGAGCTTCGCCGCGATGGGCGGCAAGCCCACGGGCGCGGGCCGCACGGTGGTCCTCGCTTCGTTCCTGCTCGGTGGACCGTCGGGTTCGGGCGTGGCCACGACGGTGACGATCGGCTCGGTCGCCTACCCCATGCTGGAGCGCGCCGGCTACGGCAAGGATGCGGCGGGCGGCCTGCTGGCCGCCGGCGGACTGGGCGCGATCATCTCGCCGCCGGTGCTGGGCGCCGCAGCCTTCCTGATCGCCGAGTTCCTGAAGATCGGCTATCTCGACGTGCTGCTGATGGCGACAATCCCGACATTGCTCTACTACCTGTCGCTGCTGCTGATGGTGGAGATCGACGCGCGCAAGTTCGGCATGCGTCTGGTGACGGATTTCGCGCGGCAATCACTCGGTGAACTCACGCGCAAGTACTGGTATCACTTCGTCTCGCTGATCTCGATCGTCGTGTTCATGATGATGGGTTTCTCGCCGATCCTTTCGGTGTTCTACGCCACGCTCGTCACATGGCTCGTTTCCTACTTTCGCCGCGAGACGGCGATGGGGCTGCGCAAGATCTGGACGGCGTTAAAGGACGGATCGGGGCAGATGCTCAATGTCGCCGCCACGTGCGCCGCCGCCGGCATCATCGTCGGCGTGGTGGCCAAGACGGGCCTTGGGCTCAAGTTCAGCTCGATCGTGATTGCCTATGCCGGCGGCAGCATCCCGCTCACGGCGTTGTTCACGGCGCTGATCGTCTGGGTAATCGGCCTGGCAGTCCCCGTGACGGCCAGTTACATCATCTGCGCGGTGATCGCAGCACCCGCGCTGACCAAGCTTGGCGTGCCGGACTTCGCGGCGCACATGTTCATCTTCTACTACGCGGTATTGTCCGAAGTCTCGCCGCCGACAGCGCTGTCGCCGTTCGCCGCGGCGGCGATCACGGGCGGCGATCCGTACAAGACAACGTTGCAGTCATGGAAGTACACGCTGCCGGCATTCGTCGTGCCGTTCGTTTTCGTGCTCGATCCGGCCGGCGTGGCGCTGCTGCTGAAGGTGCCCCCGGATGCGTCGTGGGGGCAGGTGGCATGGATCGCCTTCACCGCCATCGTCGGCATTGCGACGTTGGCGGCGGGCGTGCAGAAGTGGCTATTGCGCGCGTGCTCGCAAACCGAGCGCTGGGTGCTGATCATCTGCGGGCTGATGCTGGTGTATCCGCTGGCGTGGCTCGACGGCGCCGGGCTGGTCGGCGTGATCGCGCTGCTGGTGTGGCAGTGGCGCGGGTTGCGTGCAGCGACCTCCGCTGCTTGAGCCAGGGCCGGTCCGTAGTCCTGTTCGTCGTGGCCCGGCGCGGGGCGAGGCGCGTCCAGGCGGGCTTGGGTCGCCGTGGCTTGGATGTGTACTGTTCGTCGTGGGGCGGCGCGGGGCGAGGCATTGGCAAACCTACCTGTGCCGACATCGCTGTTTGTTGGCGAGGCTCCAACGTCTCGGGTAAGCCGGCGGCACAACTGCGAGGCGAAAATCGCGCCCACACGCGGATGTCGTAACGCATCCGGACGTAGCACATCCGGCAATCGGTTCCACCGCCGCTCACCGCGAGCGACGCTGAAACCACACCGCACGCCTACCGCTCACCGCGAGCGACGCTGAACACAAACCGCACGGCCCACGCTCATCGCGAGCGACGCTGCGTACCCGACGTTCCTATGAAGCGGCAAGCAAGCGAGGCTGAAGTAACCGTCTTGAATGTCAAGCGGGTTGGGGCTCCATAGTAAAGGGCTTTTGGTCGCGCGCCATGGCGTTGAGA
>JANNNM010000708.1:0-8529 GCA_031398535.1 Betaproteobacteria bacterium
CGGACGCTAGGCGGTCCGGCGGGCCCTACGCTGCGCCGTCGTCGAAGAGCGGCGGCGTCCCGGGAAGCCCGCGCACCAGCGCGGCCATCGTGCCGTCCGCCACCAGGGCGGTGGCCGCCTTGATGTCGGGCGCCAGATAGCGGTCGACGGGCATGGCCGCCGCTTGCCGGCGCAACCGCGCGAAGGCGGCCTCGAGGTGCGGCGACGTGGTCAGCGGGCGCAGGAAATCGATGCCCTGCGCCGCGGCCAGCAGCTCGATGCCGAGGATGTGCGACGTGTTGTCGATCATCGCGCCCAACCGCCGCGCGGCGAACGTGGCCATCGACACGTGATCTTCCTGGTTGGCTGACGTGGGCAGGCTGTCGACGCTGGCCGGATGCGCCAGCGACTTGTTCTCCGAGGCCAGCGCAGCGGCCGTCACATGCGCGATCATGAAACCCGAGTTGAGGCCCGGATCGGCGCACAGGAACGGCGGCAACCGCGACACGCTGCTGTCGATCAGCATCGCGATGCGGCGCTCCGCGATCGCGCCCACCTCGGCAATGGCCACGGCCATGGCATCGGCTGCCAGTGCCACCGGTTCCGCGTGGAAGTTGCCGCCCGACAGCACCTCGCCCGCCGTGCCACCCGCGTCCGCAAAGACCAGCGGGTTGTCGGTCACGGCGTTCGCTTCGCGCAGCAACACGGCGGCGGCGTAGCGCAACTGGTCGAGGCACGCGCCCATCACCTGCGGCTGGCAGCGCAGCGAATACGGATCCTGTACGCGGTCGTCGTCGACGAGATGCGACCGGCGGATCGCGCTGCCGGCCAGCAGCTCGCGGTAGGCCGCCGCCACGACGATCTGCCCGGGCTGCCCGCGCAGCGCATGGATGCGCGCGTCGAAAGGTGCATCGCTGCCGCGTGCGGCATCGACCGTCAGTGCGCCGATCACCAGCGCCGCGGCAAACACCGTTTCGAAGCGCAGCAGCGCATCCAGCGCCAGCGCCGTCGACACCTGCGTGCCGTTGATCAGCGCGAGGCCTTCCTTGGCCTCGAGCACCAGCGGCGCGATGCCGGCGGCCCGCAGCACGGGCAACGCCGGCAGGCGCTGTCCGTCGACATCCACCTCGCCTTCGCCGCAGAGCGCCAGCGTCAGGTGCGCGAGCGGCGCAAGATCACCCGATGCGCCCACCGACCCTTGCGCCGGAATCCACGGGACGATGCCCGCATTGTGGACCGCCAGCAGCGTATCGATGATCAACGGCCGCACGCCGGAATGGCCGCGTGCCAGGCTGGCGGCCTTGGTGGCCAGCAGCACGCGCACCACGCGCGCGGCCAGCGGCGTGCCGACGCCTACCGCATGCGAACGAATGAGATTGCGCTGCAGCGTGGCCAGATCGGCCGCGGCGATGCGGGTGCTGGCGAGCTTGCCGAAGCCGGTATTGACGCCGTAGACCGGCACGGTGCCCGCCGCAGCAGCGCGCACGACAGCGGCGCTGCGCTCGATGCCGCCTCGCGACGCGGGGTCGAGCGCCAGCGTCTCGCCGCCACGATGGATCCGCAGCAGCGATGCCATCGGCAGCGCGCCGGGAACGAGCGTCAGCGTCGCGCCGTCAGCGGCCATGCGGCCAGCGCCCGCCAAGACGGCGCGTCAGCTCTTCCGCGCCGTGCGCGACCAGCGGGCCGAGCTGCTTGATCCGGTCGTCCGGCAGCCGCGACGACGGCCCGGCCAGCGACAATGCGCCCAGCGTCTCGGCGTGCTCGTCGTAGATGGGCGAGGCCACACAGCGCGTGCCGGGCAGGTGCTCCTCGTCGTCGAAGGAGTAGCCGCGCTGGCGAATCACGCGGATGCTGGCCCACATCGTCTCGGGCGACGTGATCGTGTTGTTGGTGATGCGGGGCAGGCCCTTGACCTTCATGATCGCGTCGATCTGCTCGTCGGGCAGCGCGGCGAAGATTGCTTTTCCAACGCCCGAAGCATGCAGCGGCACGCGGCTGCCCAGCTTGACGATCGTGCGCATCGTCTCGCGGCACTGCACCTGGTCGATAAACACCGCTTCGGTGCCGTCGAGGATGCCGAGGTTGGCGGTTTCGCCGGATTGCTCCATCAGGCGGCGCAGGTACGGGTGGCTCTGGGCCACGAAGTCGCGGTTGGCAAGGAAACTTGAACCGACGGTGAACGCATGCAGGCCGACGTACCAGCGGCCGAGTTCCCCGCCCTGGTAGACGTAGCCCATCTTCTCCAGTGTGGCCAGCAGCCGGTGCGCCGTCGAGGGTGCAAGCTCCACCTCGCGCGCGACATCGGTCAGCGACAGGCCGGATTCGGCGCGCGCCAGGGCTTCGAGCAGCGAGAGGCCACGGGTAAGGCTTTGCACCTGCCCGGTGGCAGTGACCGCCTTGATGGGCAGGCGCCCCCGGCGGGGCGGTGGCGCGGCGAGGCGATTGGGCATGGAACGGTTGCGATGCGCGGTCAGGCGCGGCTCGACGTGTCGGGGCAGGGTTGTCAGCGTAACTGCAAGTGCGGGGTCACGGCAAACTCAATGCCGGCGATGTCCACCGCGTAACTCGCCGCCAGCATCGCGGCATCGGTGAGTGGCGGGCCGTCCGGCGTGTTGCGCGCGTAGCCCATCGCCACGGCGCGGCCGAATTTGCGGCTATACCCCGCCGACGTGATCTCGCCGACCATGCGGCCGTCCATCAGGATCGGTTCGCCGCCCCATGGAAATGCGGCCGGGTCGTCGAAGGTCAGCTGCACCAGCCGCTTGTGCAGGCCTTCCTCGCGCTGGCGCAGCAGCGCCTCGCGGCCAACGAAGGGCGCAGGCTTGTCCAGCTTCACCGCGTAGTCCAGTCCGGCCTGCCACGGCGTTTCGTCCGGCCCCAGCTCGGCGCCGAAGGCCCGCCGTCCCGCTTCGATGCGCAACGCGTCGATCGTGTAGTAGCCGGCGTCGCGCAGGCCCAGGTCTGCACCAGCCTCGCGCAGCGTGTCGTACAGCGTGATGCACTGGTCCGTGGTGACGACCATTTCGACGCCGGGACCGCCGACATAGCTCATCCGTGCCGCGCGGGCGCGGGCATGGCCGACGTCGATGTCCGCGGTCATGCCGAAGGGCAAGCCGGTGCGGGACAGGTCATGCGGCGACACGCGCTGCAGGAGTGCTTCCGCCTGCGGCCCCATCAGCGATAGCACGCTGTAGCCGCTCGTCACGTCGACCAGCACGGCGTGTTCGTCAGCGCTGATGCCGCGCTCGATCCACGAGGCGTCGCGCGTCGACTGCGACGACCCGGTCAGGATGAAGTACGTATCCGGCGCGGTGCGCGTGATCGTCAGGTCACTTTCGAAGCCGCCACGCCGGTTGAGCATCGCGGTGTACACCATCTTCCCCACCGGGACATCGATGGCGTTGGCGCACAGCCGCTCCAGCACCGCCAGCGCGTCGCGGCCCTTCAGGATGAATTTGGCGAAGGACGTCTGGTCGAAGATGACGACGTCCTCGCGGCACGCGCGCTGTTCCTCCAGCACCCACGGCAGCCATCCGGGAGTATCGAGCGTCGGCGGCGGGGGTGTCGCGCCGGCCGGCAGGAAATAGTTGGCGCGCTCCCAGTTGAGCTTGCTGCCGAACACCGCGCCTGCGGTCGAGAGCCGGTCGTACAGCGGCGAGCGGCGCAGCGGCCGCACCGTCGTCAGCTCCTCGCGCGGCCAGCGCATCGCATAGTGCAAACCCAGCGCCTCGACAGTGCGATCGGCCAGATGCCGCCGGTTGACATGGAAGGGTGCAAAACGCCGGATGTCGACGTCCCACAGGTCGAGCGGGGCCTCGCCGCCGACGATCCACTCGGCCACCAGCCGCCCCGCGCCGCCGGCGTTGGCGATGCCGGCCGAATTGAATCCGGCGCAGACGAAATAGCCGCGGACCTCCGGCGCCTCGCCCAGGATGAAGTTGCCGTCCGGCGTAAAGCTCTCCGGACCGTTCAGCAGCATCTTGACCTGCGCCGTCTCGAGGCACGGCGTCCGGTGGATCGCATTGGTCATCAGCGGCTCGAACTGGTCCCAGTCCTCGGGCAGCAGCTGGAACTCGAAGTTGGGGGGGATCGGTGACACGTTCCATGGCTTCGCCACCGGCTCGAAGCCGCCCATCACGAGGCCGCCCACTTCCTCCTTGTAGTAAATGAAGCCATCCGGGTCGCGGATCACCGGCAGCGCGGGCGTGACGCCGGCGATGGGCCGGGTGACGATGTAGAAGTGCTCGGCGGCATAGAGCGGAACCGTGACGCCGGAGCAGGCGCCGAATTCCCGGGCCCACTGGCCGCCGCAGTTCACCAACGTTTCACACGCAATGCGGCCTTCGCCGTCGGCCGATTTCCAGCGTACGCCCGCGACGCGGCCATTGGCGGTCTCCACAGCGGTCACCTGCACGTGTTCGACGATGCGCGCGCCGCGCATCCGGGCGCCCTTGGCCAGCGATTGCGTCAGGTCGGTCGGGTTGACCTTGCCGTCATCCGGAATGTGTACGGCACCGGCCAGGTCGTCGGTGCGCAGAATCGGCGCGATGCGGCCCGCTTCCTCCGGCGACACGAACGTGAACTCGATGCCGAAGCTCTTCGCCCGCGCCATCTGCCGCTTCATGGAGACAAGGCGTTCAGGCGTACGCGCGACGTTGAGGCTGCCGCATTTCCTCCAGCCCGTGGCCAATCCTGTTTCCGCTTCAAGCGATGCATACAGCTCGATGCCGTACTGGCTCATCCGCGTGGCGTTGCGCGTGGCGCGGGTCTGGCCGACCAGGCCGGCCGCATGCCAGGTGGTGCCGCAGGTCAGCGTGCCCTGTTCCAGCAACACGACGTCGGTGATGCCGAGCTTGGCGAGATGGTAGGCGGTGGACACGCCGGCGATGCCGCCGCCGACGATCACGACCGTGGCCTGGGTGGGGAGTGCGCTCATGGAGTCGTCGACAGTGAAGGGATCAGGATCAGGAGTACGTCACATCTTCAGCGCGGCCACGCCGGCCACCACCAGCAGCGCGCCCATGATGCGCGCGATGCCGACGCCTTCCTTCAGCACCAGCGCGCCGATGATCGCGGCGAACACAACGGATGTCTCGCGCAGCGCGGCAACGGCTGCGACCGGCGCGCGGGTCATCGCCCACAGCACGATACCGTACGCCGCCACGCTGAAGAACCCGCCGGTGAGGCCGCGCTGCCAACGCGCCGCGACATAGCGCACGGCGGGCATCCGGCGCCGGGCGGCCAGCCAGCCGAGGAACAGCGCGCCTTCGAGAAACGTCATCCAGAGCACATACGACACGGCATGGCCGGAGGCGCGCGCGCCGGTGCCGTCGATCAGCGTGTAGACCGCGATGATGCCGGCATTGGCCAGCGCCCACAGCACAGCCGCGCGCGGATGGCGGTGGCGCGCGGCGAACGCGATGCTGACGATGCCGGTGCTGATCAGCATGATGCCCAGCATCACCTGCAGCGACGGCAGTTCGCGCAGGAACAAGGCGCCCAGCAAGGTGACGAGCAGCGGTGCGGTCCCGCGCATCAGCGGATACGCAAAGGAAAGGTCGCCGCTGCGGTAGGCCTCCGCCAGGGTCAGGTAGTACGCGAAGTGAATGACGACCGATACGGCGGCAAGCGGCCAGGCCGCCGGTGCCGGCAGCGGCACGAAGGGCAGGGCGACCATGGCGCACAGCGTGGACCCGGTCACGATGGTTGCGGTGTCGAGCAGCGGATCGCCGCCATCGGAGGACTTGAGCAGCGCGTTCCAGGTCGCGTGCATCAGGCCCGCAGCCAGGACCGCGAGCGTGACGTCGAGAGGAATGACCACGATGGTGGCGCGCGTGGTGTCAGGCCGGACGGGGCTTGCGCTTGGCCCATTGACTGCGGGCCACGGGCTTGCCGGCGTCCACCGGATCGTCGTCGGGCGCCGTGGCCGGTTCCTTCAGCCGCGTATGCGCCAGGACGCCCGCGACTTCGAGGATGGGATACGCAATCGAGCAGATATGCGAATTGATGCGCTTCATGTCGGAGATGAGGTCGAGGTGCAGCGACGACGTTTCGATGCTTTCGACCGTGTTGCCGGCGAGCCGCCCCAGGTGCGAATCGGCGTAGGCGCGCTCGAGGTCGCGGAACAGCACCTTCTGCGCGAGCAGTTCCTGCGCGCTCTTCAGGTCGCCGTGCAGGAATACCGTCATGCCAAGGCGCAGGTTCGCGACGAGGCGCGCATGCAGGTCGCAGATCTCCGCCATGCCGGCCTCGGAGAAGCGGCGCCGCTTGTCGATGTTCTTCTCCTCGATGTCGATCAGCACGCGTTCGATGATGTCGCCCACCTGCTCGAGGTTGATCGTGAACGAGACGATGTCGGCCCAGCGGCGGCCTTCCTTTTCGTCCAGCGCCTCGCGCGAGATCTGCGTCAGGTACAGCTTGACGGCCGTATACAGGTCGTCGACGACGTCATCCATCTTGCGCAGGCGCAGTGCCAGCGCGCGGTCGTTGGTCTTCAGCACGACCAGCATGCCGTTCAGCATGTCCTCGACGACATCGCCGATGCGGATGGCTTCGCGCGCGGCGTTGGCGATGGCGAGCGCCGGCGTGGTCAGCGCGGACGGATCGAGGTGCCGCGGCTTGGAGGGATCGTCCGCGACCGGCTTGTCCGGCAGCAGCCGCTGCGCGACGAGGGCGATCCGCTCGGTCCAGAAGATGAACAGCAGCGCCAGCGTGATGTTGAATGCGAGATGGAAGAGCACGACCTCCTGCGAGGCCTCGACGCCCAGACCATCGATCCAGCCGTCCAGGTGTCCCAGCAGCGGGATGGTCAGCACGCAGCCGATCAGCTTGAAGATGAAGTTGCCGAGCGTGACGCGGCGGGCTTCTGGCGGGGAGCGCAGCGTCGACAGCATGCCGAGCAGGCCGCTGCCGAGATTGGCGCCCAGCACCAGGCCCAGCGCCACCGGCAGCGCGATGATGCCCAGCGACGCCAGCGTGGCCACGAGCAGCACCACCGCAAGACTCGAATAGCACAGCACGGTCAGGAAGGCGGCGACCAGCAGGTCGAGCAGCACATCGCCCGTCAGCGACGCGAAGATCACCTTGACGCCCGCGGCCTGAACCATGGGTTTGGCGGCCAGCGCGATCCATTGCAGCGCGAAGATGATGAGACCGAGCCCGATCAGGATGCGGCCGAAACGCCCGACGGAGGTGGCCTGCCGCGTGAGGTACATCGTGACGCCGACGAAGATCAGCAGCGGCGCCAGCCACGACAGGTCGAAGGACAGCACCAGCGTGACCAGCGCCGTGCCCACGTCGGCCCCCAGCATCACCGCCAGCGCGGGCGCGGTGCCGATAAGGCCCTGGCCCGCGAAGGCTGCGACGATCAGCGCGGTGGCGGTGCTGCTCAGGATGAGGGCGGTGACGCCCAGGCCTGCGATGAAGGCGGTGCCGCGCCGGGCCACGCTGTTGCGCAGCACCCGCCGCAGGTCGCCGCCGTAGAGGCGAAGGATGCCGGTGCGGATGATGTGCGTGCCCCATACGAGGAGCGACACGCCCGCCAGCAGGTTGAGCAGCGTCTGCATGCCGGCCGGTCAGGTCCTCGTCGTGCGGTCGCGTCGAGGCGGGGCCAGCGCCGGGCGGTGCAGCGTCATTGAAGTCACGGCTTTCGATTAGACGCGGACGAGTGTAGATTGTCAACAATGTGTCACGGTGAACGGTTATGGTGCGCGGTGGCACCAACGTGCGCGGGCATTGCGTTGCAGCATCCCGCGCGCGTAGCATCGGCGTCTTGCCATGCGTGGCCGCAACACGCATCGGAGTCCGGGGTTTTCAACACCACGATCAGGGGAGCAGCAACGATGAAAGTCGTCCAAGGAATGCGTTGGTTGTCGTCCGTCGCGTTGGCCGCCATGGTGGCCAGTGGCGCGGCGATGGCCCAGAAGACCGCGCTCACTGTCTACACGGCGCTCGAGACCGACCAGCTGAAGGCCTATCAGGAAGGCTTCAACAAGGTTCATCCGGACATCGAACTCACGTGGGTCCGTGACTCCACCGGCATCATCACGGCCAAGATCCTGGCCGAGAAAGCGGCGCCGAAAGCCGACGTGATCATGGGCGTGGCCGCCACCAGCCTCGCCATCTTCGAAGCGGAAGGCATGCTGCTGCCGTACGCGCCTGCCGGCCTGTCGCGGATCGCGCCCGCGTACCGCGACCCGAAGAATCCGCCGTCGTGGGTGGGCATGGACGTGTGGGGCGCGACCATCTGCTTCAATACGGTCGAAGCCGCCAAGCGCGGCATCCCGAAGCCCGAGACCTGGAAGGACCTGACCAAGCCCATCTACAAGGGCCAGATCGTGATGCCGCATCCGGCGTCGTCGGGTACCGGTTACTTCGACGTCACCGCCTGGCTGCAGATGTTCGGCTAGACCGACGGCTGGAAGTACATGGACGGCCTGCACGAAAACATCGCGCAGTACATGCACTCCGGGTCGCGTCCGTGCGCGGCCGCGGCTGCCGGCGAATATACGGTCGGCATCTCCTTCGAATACCGCGCCAATCGCGAGAAGG
>JANNNM010000716.1:0-1289 GCA_031398535.1 Betaproteobacteria bacterium
CAGCCAGCCGCATCTCATATGCTGCAAGTTGCACGGCGGCCGCCACGTTCAGCGACGCGAAGTCGGGATTGGCCGGAATCGTCGCCGCCATCTCGCATTGCGCCAGTTCCGTGTTCGACAACCCGGACATCTCGGTGCCGAACACCAGCGCGATGTCGCCATCGTCGACGCGTTGCAAGGCGATTGCCGCGGCGTCGCGCAGCGGTGCTACCTGCCCCGCGAACGCGCGCGGTCGCGCCGACAGGCCGACGACGAACGCGCAACCGGTCAACGCGTCCGCCAATGTGGGCACGACACGCGCCCGGGCCAGCACGATGTCGGCGCCGGACGCCCGGGCGGTGGCTTCGACGTCGGGAAATCGCGCCGGTGCGACAAGGACCAGTTGGTCGATACCCATCGTCAGCATCGCGCGCGCCGATGCGCCGATGTTGCCGGGGTGGCTGGTGCGGACCAGCACGATGCGCACGCGCGCAAGTGCTGCGGAGGAACGAAGGGGATCCAATGGGGGCGGTGACGGGGGAGCTTTGCAGCAGAAGCAGGTAAAATAGCCGGATTCCGCTCTTTTGACACGCTTCCCGGCGCAAGCAGTGCCGCGGCGACAATCCGACATGCATCCAATGCTCACGACGGCCGTCAAGGCCGCACGCCGCGCCGGCAACATCATCAACCGTGGCGCCCGCGACCTCGACCTGCTGACGGTTACCTCCAAGGGACCGAAGGATTTCGTGAGCGAGATCGATCGCGCTGCGGAGGCTGCCATCGTCGAGACGATCCACGCGTCGTACCCCGATCACGCGATCCTGGCCGAGGAAGGCACCGAGCGCGACCGCAATGCCGGCGCCGAGTACCTGTGGATCATCGATCCGCTCGACGGCACCACCAATTTCCTGCATGGCTTCCCGCAATACTGCGTGTCGATCGCGCTGGCGCATCGCAACGTCGTGCAGCAGGGCGTCATCTACGACCCGGTGCGCAACGACCTCTTCACGGCCACGCGCGGCCGTGGCGCGTTCCTCAACGACCGCCGCATCCGCGTCGGCAAGCGCACGCATCTGCGCGATGCGCTGATTGGCACCGGGTTCCCGTTTCGCGACGGCAGCTATCTCGATACCTATCTCGAGATGATGAATGTGATGATGACGGAGACGGCAGGCCTGCGCCGTCCGGGCGCCGCCGCGCTGGACATGGCTTACGTAGCTTGCGGGCGCTACGAAGGGTTCTGGGAGCGCGGGCTTTCGGCTTGGGACGTGGCCGCGGGTTTCGTCCTTATCCAAGAGGCCGGAGGGATG
>JANNNM010000726.1:0-6614 GCA_031398535.1 Betaproteobacteria bacterium
CATCGTCGAAGTCGAGCGTGATCTCACGGTCTACGGCGAAGAAGTGAAATTCGGAGGCGGCAAGGTGATCCGCGACGGCATGGGCCAGAGTCAGCGCGTATCCGCGGATTGCGCCGACACGATGTCCACGCCTGGCTGGACGTCTGGATTGCCGGCCTTGCCGAGCTTCGCGATCCTGCCATCCTTGATCCCGAGATCGCACTTCACGATGCCCCACCAGTCGATCACCAGGGCGTTGGTGATCACCGTGTCGGCGCAATCCTTCGACAATCGCTGGCTCTGGCCCATGCCGTCGCGGATCACCTTGCCGCCGCCGAACTTGACCTCCTCGCCGTAGATCGTGAGGTCGCGTTCGACCTCGATCACGAGATCGGTATCGGCCAGGCGGATCCGGTCCCCCACCGTGGGGCCGAACATCTCGGCATACGCGCCACGCCCGATCTTCATCGCCGGCCTTTCGCCGCAGGTTTCTTGGTTGCAGGCTTCTTCGCCGCGGATTGCTTCACCACCGGCTTCTTCGCCGGCTTCTTTGCATCAAGCGGGCCCATCACCGCGGCGTTGAAGCCGATGACGATCCGGTCGCCCGCCAGCGCGACGAGTTCCACCGTCCGCACCTGGCCGGGCTCGAAGCGCACGGCGGTGCCTGCCGCGATGTTGAGCCGGAAGCCGCGCGCGGCCTTGCGGTCGAAGGCCAGCGCCGCATTGGTTTCGGCAAAGTGAAAATGCGAGCCCACCTGCACCGGCCGATCACCCGTATTGGCCACGTCCACTGCGATGGTGGCACGCCCGGCATTGAGCAGGATCGTGCCCTTGTCGATGAAGTATTCGCCTGGAATCATGGGATCGGATGGTGGACGGTGACGAGCTTGGTGCCATCGGGAAACGTGGCTTCAACCTGGATTTCCGGCAGCATCTCCGGCACGCCTTCCATCACCTGCGCACGGGCGAGGATGGTGGCGCCGTAGCTCATCAGGTCGGCCACGCTGCGGCCATCGCGCGCGCCTTCGAGGATGGCGGCGGAAATCAGCGCCGCAGCTTCCGGGTAGTTGAGCTTCAGTCCGCGCGCCAGCCGGCGCTCGGCCAGCAGCGCCGCCGTGAAGATCAGCAGCTTGTCTTTTTCGCGGGGCGTGAGTTCCATTGGGGCTAGGTAGTCCAGATGCGAGGCGGAATGGCGGGACGGCCGGCGAGCGCAGGGCGCAGCAACGACCACAAGGCGGCGAACCAGGCGTGCGCGGCCGCACTGGCATGACCGCGATAGCGCGCGACGAGCACCCGGGGAAAACGCGTGACCACGCCGTCACCGGACAGCGGCGCCGTGCCGCGACATGCGGCCAGCAGCGCATCGTCGATGACATCGGCCACGGCCACCAATGTGCCAAAGACCGGCGCCCCGTTCAAGCCCGAAAGCGAATTCAATGACGGCGCGGCGCCTGTCACCACCGCCCGCTCGCTCCAGATCAGTGCAGCGTCGCGACGCACGTCGACCTGCTGGCGCCATGTGCCGGCGTCGAAGATCTCGGCGGACGCCGTGCGACCGAGGCACATCACGTCCCAGCCGATGTACACGGCGTCGCCGTGCAGATCCACTTGCAACCCGGCGCGGGCCTGCGCGCCGCGAAACACGATGTTGCCCTGCGGCATCCATTCGACCAGCGCGCCCGCCTGCGCGCGAATGCTGGTTTGTGCCGACGACGCGTACCCACCCGCGCGATACCACTTGGCCGCGCCGGGCGTCGTCAGTTGCGTGAGCGCGCCGGCACCGGCCTCGATGTCGAGTTCAAGGCGATCGCCACCGGCGATGCCGCCGGGCGGATGAATGACGATGCATTGGCAGACGGCATCGCCCTCGGGATAGAGCGGCTTCTGCACGACCAGCGGCCCTTCATGTGCGCGATGCACCAGGACCGTGCGCGCATCGCGATTCTCGAACCGCAACGCAAGCCGCGCGTGCCACGGCGTGCGCGTCGCATCGGTTGCAATCGCGGATTCATGAATTGTGGCAGCGGACATTGCATCCGCAGTCTAGCAGCCGACTCCCTGCTTCCGGAGGAACGCCACGACGGCCGCGATGAGCAATGCCGGATGGTCGCGGTGCGGTGAGTGGCCGGCATCCGCCAGCTTGACGCGTTGCGCCTGCGGCACCAGCCGCGCAATGCCATCGATCTGCGCCATGGTCCCGTACTCGTCGTCGTGGCCCTGCACCGCCAGTACCGGACACGCAATCGTGGCGATCTCCGCTTCGATCGACCACGACCGGAACGCCGGATCGAGCCACACGTCGTTCCAGCCGCGAAAGGCCGAGTCCGGGTCGTCGTGGTAGCGCGCGAGCCGCTGGCGCAGATCGGTGGCTTCGTAGGCGTGCCGCGCGGCTTCGATGCTGGTGATGGCGACGTCCTCCACCATGATGTGCGGTGCCACCACGACGATGCCCGCCGTGCGCGCCGGCAGCGCCGCCGCGAACAGCAGCGCAATCGATCCACCGTCGCTGTGCCCGAAGAGCCACGCGGGACCATCGACACCCAGCGCGTCGAGCAATGCCGGCAGGACCGAGAGCGCCTGCCGGTGCATGAATTCCACGGGCCAATGCTCCCCCGCTGCGCGCGGCGTCGAACACCCGTAACCCGGCCGCGAGTACACGAGTCCACGCATCCCGGAAGCGCCGCACAACGCGGCGGGGAAATCCTTCCACATCGCGAGCGACCCCAGGCCTTCGTGCAGGAACACGAGCAGCGGCGCATCGGCGCGCGCCGCGTCGATCCATGCGTACTCGATGCGGAGCGCGCGGCCGTCGACGACAAGTTCGGCAAACTGCGAGGGCGCCGCGCGTGGCGGCGAAGCAGCGCCGCTCAACCGATGCTGCCGTCGCGCAGCTTGAAGCGCTGGATCTTGCCGGTGGCCGTCTTCGGCAATTCCGCGATGAATCGCACGTCGCGCGGATACTTGTGCGGCGCGAGTTGCTGCTTCGCGAACGCCTTCAGCGCGTCGGCCAGCGCATCGTCGGCCGTGACGCCGGGCCTGGTGACGACGAAGGCCAGCGTGCGCGTGAGGCCGTCGCCGTCGGGCCGGCCCACCACGGCTGCCTCGAGCACGGCCTCGTGCCGCATCAACGTCGTCTCCACCTCGAACGGCGACACGTACTGGCCCGAGACTTTCATCATGTCGTCGCCGCGCCCCGCATACACATAGTAGCCGTCGGCATCGCGGGTGTACTTGTCGCCGGTCTTCGTCCACGGCCCCTGGAAGGTCGCGAGGCTCTGCGCGCGATTGCCCCAGTACATCAGCGCCGCACTGGGGCCGCTGGTCCACAGGTCCCCGATCTCGCCATCCGCCACGGCATCGCCATCCTCGCCGCGCAACTCGACGTCGTAGCCGGGCACCGGCATGCCCGTCGTACCATAGCGCACCGACCCCGCGCGGTTGGACAGGAAGATGTGCAGCATCTCGGTGGAGCCGATCCCGTCGAGCACGTCGCAACCGAAGTGGGCCGCCACCTTCTCGCCGACTTCACGCGGCAACGCTTCGCCTGCAGAAATGCAGCGGCGCAATGATACCGCCTCGCGCGCCGGCAGGTCGGGCGACGCCAGCAGCGCCGCATACAACGTCGGCACGCCGCAGAACAACGTCGGCCGGTGCTCGCGCAACCGCTTGCATACCGCGGCGGGGGTCGGACGCTCGGCCATCAGGATCGTCGTCGCGCCGGCGGTCAGCGGAAACGTCAGCGCATTGCCCAGTCCGTAGGCGAAGAAGAGCTTGGCCGCGGAGAACATCACGTCGTCGTCGCGGATGCCCAGCACCGGCGAGCCATAGAGTTCCGCCGTGCGCACGAGATTGCCATGCGTATGCACGGTGCCCTTCGGCCGCCCGGTGGAGCCGGACGAATACAGCCAGAACGCCATCTCGTCCGCACCGGTCGTGGCCGGTTCCGCCAACGGCGCAGGCGTGATGCACGAGGTGAAGTCATCGTGTCCCGCAGGCACCGTGGCGCCGGGCGCACTGACCCACACGGTCTCGACTTCGTGCGGACCCGCAGCCATCGCCCGCTCGATCAAGGGCAGCAACGCCATTGACACGACCACCGCGCGCGCCCGGCAATGCGCCAGCATGTACGCAATGTCGGCCACCGGCAGCAACGTATTGACGGGGACGGGCACGATGCCCGCATACAGCGCCCCGAGGAAAGCCGCCGGGAAATCGGCGGTGTCCTGCAGGCACAGCAGCACGCGTTCCTCGCGGCGCAGGCCGCGTGCGCGCAAACCGCCGGCGATGTTGCGCACGCGCATCGCCAGGTCCGCATACGACAGCGTGCCGGTGTCGTCGATGTACGCGGCCTTGCTGCCTCGCGCGGCATTGAGGTGCAGTACGTGGGCGGCGAAATTGAACGCGGGGGGTAGCGGCGTGCTGGGCGGCGGCATGCCACCTCCTCGGGGTGTCAGTCATGGGGTTGCGCCAGCAGCGTCCTCCGTTGCCACGGATTTGTCGTGCCGCCAGCGCTCTGGTAACTTAGTGCAATGGATTTCCGACTGTCAAGCACTTTACTTCATCATTCTGGACCCATCGCCTGAATGCCCGACCCCATCACCCCGCTGGCCACGGCGCCGGCCTCGCCGGCGCGTGACCCCTTCCTGACGATGCTCGGCGAGCGCGTCCGCGAATTGCGGGCGCGGCGCGGCCTGTCGCGGCGTGCCCTGGCGAGGGAAGCCGGCATTTCCGAGCGGCACCTCGCCAATCTCGAGACCGGCCTCGGCAACGCCTCGGTCATGCTGCTGCGGCAGTTGGCACAGGCGCTGGGCAGCTCGATCGCCGAGCTGGTCGGCGAGGAAGGCACGGGGTCGCCGGAACGCGCGCTGATCCGGGAGATGCTGCGCGGGCGCGACGAGGAATCGCTGCAGCGCGCGCGGCGCGCACTGGCGGAACTCTATGGTGCCGGCGGCCCCGATCCCGGGCGCCAGGGGCGCATCGCCCTGATCGGCCTGCGTGGCGCCGGCAAGTCGTCGCTGGGCCGCTGGCTGGCGGAGGACCTCGAGATTCCCTATGTGGAACTCACTCGCGTCATCGAGCGGATTGCCGGCTGCGACGTGCGCGAGATCCACGCGTTGTATGGGGCCGCCGCCTTCCGGCGCTACGAACTGCGCGCGCTCGAGGACACGATCGCGAGCCACCCCCGCGCCGTGATTGCCACTGGCGGCGGTCTCGTGGCCGAGCCCGCGACCTTCGACCTGATCCTGGCGCGATGTTTCACCGTGTGGCTGCGCGCCACGCCCGAGGACCACATGGCCCGCGTGGTGGCCCAGGGCGATACGCGGCCGATGGCGGGCAATACGGAGGCCATGGCCGACCTGAAGCGCATTCTCGCCGTGCGCGAGGCGTTCTACGCCAAGGCCGACCTGTCGTTCGACACCAGCGGCAAGTCCGTGCTGGACGCGCAGGAGGAGCTTGTCCGCGTCGTGCGCGAGCGCCTTGGTGTCGCGCCGTCGCCAGCGGCTGTGATTCGATGACAATGCACTATAATGCTTGATCCTTCGCAGGTTAATGCATTATAGTGCTCTGCACTTTCCACATGCGGCGACGTTGTCCCCGCGGACAAAGGCCTTTCCATGGCAACCAACGCCGACGTCGACTACCGCACGCATCCCGGCCTCTACCGGCACTGGAAGCTCGCCATCGATGGCCCGGTGGCCACGCTGGCCATGGACATCGCGGAGGACGGCGGGATCCGCGACGGCTACAAGCTGAAGCTCAACTCCTACGACCTCGGCGTCGACATCGAGCTGCACGATGCCGTGCAGCGGATCCGCTTCGAGCATCCGGAAGTCCACGCCGTCGTGATCACCAGCGCGCGTGACCGCATCTTCTGTTCCGGCGCCAACATCTTCATGCTGGGCCTGTCGTCGCATGCGTGGAAAGTCAACTTCTGCAAGTTCACCAACGAGACGCGCAACGGGCTCGAGGACGCCAGCCGCCATTCTGGCTTGAAGTTCCTAGCCGCCGTCAACGGCGCATGTGCCGGCGGCGGCTACGAGATGGCCCTGGCCTGCGACGAGATCTACCTGGTCGACGATCGATCGTCGTCCGTGTCGCTGCCCGAGGTGCCGCTGCTTGGCGTGCTGCCGGGAACGGGCGGCCTCACGCGCGTGACGGACAAGCGCCGCGTTCGCCACGACCGCGCGGATATCTTCTGCACGCTCACCGAGGGCGTGCGCGGCGACCGCGCCAAGGCGTGGCGGCTGGTGGATGAAGTGATCAAGCCCGCCCAGTTCACGGCGGCCATCCGGGCGCGCGCTCTGGAACTGGCGGCACAAAGCGACCGGCCCGCCGCTGCAAACGGTGTCACCCTGACCCCGCTGGCCCGCACCGTCGACGCCGCGGGCTATCACTACGAATTCGTGGACGTCGCCCTCGATCGCGCCGCGCGCACCGCCACCTTTACGCTGCGCGGCCCCGCCGCGCCGCCGCCGTCGGACCTGCGCGGCATCGAGGCCCAGGGTGTCGACTGGTGGCCGCTGCGGCTGGCCCGCGAACTCGACGACGCGATCCTGTCGATGCGCACGAACGAACTCGACATCGGCACGTGGCTCCTCAAGTCCACCGGCGATGCAAGGCGCGTGCTGGCCGTG
>JANNNM010000737.1:0-14883 GCA_031398535.1 Betaproteobacteria bacterium
GCCGGTATCGACGCGGCGATTGCCAAGCTCACCACCGCCGAGGTCAATGCCGCGTTCCGCAAGTACATGAAGGCGGCGGACTTCACGTACGCCTTCGCCGGCGACTTCAAATGACAAAGGGGGCGCAAGCCCCCTTTTCGCCTACAACGCGCCGACGACTTCCTTCAGCGCGGCGGCAATACCCGGCGCGCAGGCGAGACATGCGCCCTTCGTGACGGGCGTGGTTGTCGTGAACGGCACGTGGTATCCGCCCGCCTCTTCGACCAGCAGCAGCCCCGCCACCGCATCCCACGCAGACAGCTCGAGCTCCACAAAGCCGTCGAAGCGACCGCTGGCTACGTGCGCCAGCTGCAGCGCCGCGGAGCCGAAATTGCGCATCGCGCAACCGGAGGCCATCATCCGCCGCCGGATGTCGAGGTAGCGGTCCTCCGGGTGCCGGTCGTGGTGACCCAGAACGACATAGGCGCCTGACAGCGAATGCGTCGTGGCAACGTGCAACTTGGTCGTGCCCTGCGCGTCCGCTGCAAATGCCCCGCCGCCGTGCTTGCCGTGATACAGCACGTCGGCCGGCGGATCGTAGACGACACCCACCTGCGTGCGTCCGTCCTGCACGTAACCGATCGCGACATTCCAGTACGGCACGCCGCGCAGGAAATTGTGCGTGCCGTCGATCGGGTCGACGATCCAGCAATGGTCAGCGGGCCCCTTGAACGTGGCGGCCGTTTCCTCGCCCAGGAATCCATCGTCGGGAAAGGCCTGTGCCAGCTCGCGCCGGATCAAGTTCTCGACATCGCGGTCGGCATGACTCACGAAATCGGCCGGCCCCTTGAGCTCGACGACCAGCTTCGCGCGATTGCGGAAGTAGTCAAGCGCGAGCGTACCCGCAGCGCGCGCAATGCGCTGCGCTGCCATGTACCGGACATCGAGCGCATCATCCTCACGCGTCGGCATGTCAGATGCCGTCGACGGCGATGATGCGGCTCTTGGCGATCTCGTGGCGCAGCGCGGCCAGCGGCTTGTAGGCCGGGTCGTCGAAGAATGCCTTGATGGCGGCGCGGTCGGGGAAGCGGAACAGCACCATCCGCGTGGGCGTCCAGTCGCCCTCGATCACCTCGTGGGCGCCGCCGCGCACGAGGTACTCGCCGGCGTGCCTGGCAATCAGCGCCGGGACCTGGCTCTTGTAGTCTTCGTAGCGGGCGAGGTCGCGGATGTCGACGTCGACGATCATGTAGGCAGGCATGTTCCGGAATTTCCTTTCGCAAGTTGAATCAGCGCGGCAGGACGATCACCGCATCGGGGTCGAAGGCGATGCCGACCGCGGCATCGCGCGGACGGGGCGTGCGCGCGTCGGGGTCGAACACCAGCAGTTCGCCCCACGCGGTGGCCACCACATACTCGATGCGGCTGCCGAGGTAGGAGACACGCTTGCAGACACCGGGCAACACGCCCTGCCCGGCGTCGACGACGCGCAAACGCTGCGGGCGCACGGCCAGCGTGGCCGGGCCGGTGCTGTGGCCGTCGGCGCGCACAGGCGCTGCAACACCGCCCGCGGTGAACGTCGCGACCGGCCCGCTGACCGTCAACTCGCCGTCGACGAGATTGGCGTCGCCGATGAAGTCGGCGAGGAAGCGGCTTTGCGGCGCGTCGTACAGGTCGTGCGGCGTGCCCTGCTGCGCGATGTGGCCACCTTCCATCACGATCACGCGATCCGAAACAGCCAGGGCCTCTTCCTGGTCATGCGTCACGTAGATGACCGTCAGCGAGAGAGATTGCTGCAGCTCGCGGATCTCCTCGCGCACACGGCGGCGCAGCTTGGCATCGAGATTGGACAGCGGCTCATCGAACAACAGCACCGCAGGCTCCAGCACCAGCGACCGTGCCACCGCCACGCGCTGCTGCTGGCCGCCTGACAGTTCGGACGGCAGCCGTGCCTCGTAGTCGGCCAGGCCCAGCATCTTCAGCTTGGCGCGCGCGAGTTCGCGCGCTTCGGGCCGCGATTTGCGCATCGAGACGGGGCCGTAGGCCACGTTCTCCAGCACCGTCATGTGCGGGAACAGCGCGTAGGATTGGAACACCATGCTGACGTCGCGTTCGTTCGCCGCGCGCAGCGTGACATCAGTGCCGCCGATCAGCACGCGTCCGCCCGATACCGCCTCGAGGCCCGCCACCATCCGCAGCGTCGTCGTCTTGCCGCAGCCCGAGGGCCCCAGCAGCGTGACCAGTTCGCCCGGCGCCACCTGGAACGATACGTTGTCGACGGCAGTGACATTGCCGTAGCGCTTCGACACACCGTCGAAGACGACACCCCCGGTATTGGAAGTCTGCATATCAGTCCTGCCGGGCCGCCCCAAGGGGCGCAGCGCCCCCTCGGGGGGCAGCGAACGAAGTGAGCGTGGGGGTGGTCATATCAGTGTCCCGTCGCAAAGGCGGTGGCGGCGCGGCGGCCGAGGCGCGTTTCGCCGACCAGTTTCTGCACCAGCAGCAGCACGGCCAGCATGAAGAGGATCAACACGGAGGAGTACGCGATGGCCAGCGGATACTCGCCTGCCTCGACGCGGCCGATGATGTAGACCGTGGCCAGGTTGTACTTGGCGGTGGCAAGGAAGATCACCGCGCTGACCGCCGTCATCGCATGCGTGAAGCTGAACACCAGCGTGGCGATGATCGCCGGCCGCAGCAGCGGCAGGATCACCTCGCGCAGCGTGCGCGTGGTTGAAGCCCGCAGCGTCGACGACGCCTCGTCGAGCGTCCTGTCGATCTGCGCCAGTGCCGCCACACCCGCGCGCACGCCCACCGGCATGTTGCGGAACACGAAGCACAGCACCAGGATCAGCATGCCGCCGGTCAATTCCAGTGGCGCCACGTTGAACGCGACGATGTACGCGACGCCGATCACCGTGCCAGGGATCGCGAAGCTGACGAGTGTCAGGAACTCGAAGGCGCGACGGCCCGTGAAGCGATGCCGCGTGATCACGTAGGCCGCCAGCAATCCGACGATGGTGGTCAGCGGTGCGGCAATGGCGGCCACCTCGATCGTCGTGAAGAAACTGTTCCACGCCGAGCCGGTGAAGGTTGGCAGCCACCCGTTCCACTCGAACCCGAAGCCTTCCGAGAAGTGGTGGAGGGTCAGCGTCATGTCGCCGCGGCCGATGTCCTTGACGAAGCCGCCGATCAGGATGATCACGTAGCACGCCAGCGTGAACACGATCCACAGCCCGGCGGTGCCGAAGCACGCCAGCCAGAACGGCCGCGGCAGTTGCGCCGGCACGCCGCCGTCGCCCTTGCCGGTGACGGTGACATAGGACAGCCGCCCGATCCAGCGCTGCTGCAGCCAGAACGCGATCATCGTGAGGCCCAGCAGCACGGTGGCCAGTGCCGCGGCGCGGCCCGGGTCGTGCTGCGCGCCGGCGACGGCGAAGAAGATCTTGGTCGACAGCACGTCGAAGTTGCCGGCCAGCACGATCGGGTTGGCGAAATCGGCGAGGCTCTCGACGAAGCCCAGCAGAAAGGCATTGGCCAGCGCGGGCCGCAGCAGCGGCCACGTCACCGTGCGGAACACGCGCCAGCGCGACGCACGCAATGTCTGCGCCGCCTCTTCCAGCGACGGGCTGATCGCCGCCAGCGCGCCATTGAGGATCATGAAGGCGATCGGCGAGAACGTGATCAGCTGCGCAATCGTCACGCCCGGCAACCCGTACAGCCAGCGCGAGCGCGGGATGCCGAACCACGTGTCGAGCAGCCCGGTGACAAGCCCGGTGCGGCCGAACAGCACGACCAGCGCCAGCGCGATCACGAACGGCGGCGTGATGATCGGCAGGATCGACATCAGCTTGGTGACGCCGGAATAGCGTTGCCCGCCGCGCTGCACGACCAGCGCCAGCAACAGACCCAGCAGCGTGGAGCCGATGCCGACGATGGTCGCGAGCATCGCGGAATTGATGGCCACGCCGCAGCGCGTACCGCCCGTGAAGCACGCGAGGCTCCAGATGTCCGCCGTCAGCAACCGCTGCGCCGCAAGGCCGGGCACGAAGTTGCCCTGCGCGTCGAACACCGCGGCGACGAGCGCCTTGCCCACCGGGAAGAAGATGAAGATCAGCAGCAGGACCGCGACCACCACGACGATAGCCGCCACCGTGGCATCGCCGTTGAAGTAGCCGCGGCGCGCTACCGCGCGGGCAAAGCAGATGGTGAGTGCGATCAGCGCGACGCCCGCGCCCAGGCCGAACGACGTGCCGGCCACACCCGCGGCGAATCCGGCCGCGAAGGTCCATGCCACGGCGAAGAAGGCGGCCGCTGCGGTGGCGCGGTCGAACCCGCGCCACGCGCAGACAACGCATGCCAGTGATGCAACCAGCGTGGGCCACAGCCCTGCCTGACCGCCCAGCGCGCGGAACAGCGCGGAAGGCCCCCAGGTCAGTGCCCACGGAAGCGCGACCAACGCCAGCATCGCGATCGCGGCGACCACGATGGTCGCGCGATCGCGTGCCACCGGCACGAAGACCGCCGGTGCAGAGGCCAGCGTGGCCAAGCGGGCTCTACTTCGGCAGCGTCGACACTTCGGTATCCCACTTGGTGAGCAGGCGCTTGCGCTCAGCCGAGGATCCGTACTTCACGAAATCGTAGTTGATGAGCTTCACTTCGGTGAGCTTCGGCGCCTGCGCGGGAATGGGTGCGGCCTTGTTCGATGGCACCTGGTAGCTGACCTTGGCTCCGGAGCCGATGGCCTGGGCTTCCGGCGTCAACGCCCAGTCGTACCACTTCTTGGCGTTGTCCATGTTCTTCGCACCCTTGACGATGCTCATGCTGCCGATCTCGTAGCCCGTGCCTTCGCACGGCGACACGATCACGACCGGCGCGCCGCCCACCGCCTGCACCACGGCGTCGTGCTGAAACGTGATGCCGACGAGGCTTTCGCCCGTCGCCGCGGAGCGTGCCGGTCCGGCCCCGGACTTCGTGTACTGGTTGATGTTCTTGTGCAGCGCCTTCATGTACTCGAAGGCCTTGTCCTCGCCCATCAGCTGCACGAGTGTTGCCAGCATCGTGTATGACGTGCCGGAGGAATTCGGATTGGCGACCTGGATCTCGTCCTTGAACGCAGGTTTGGTCAGGTCGGACCAGCACTTGGGCGCGGGGATGTTCTTCTTCTTGAGCTGGTCGGCGTTGTAGCTGTAGCCGAGCGCGCCGGCATAGACGCCGACCGTCTTGCCCTTGGAAGCCTCCCACTGCCGCACGGCCCAGTCCTGCAGCTCGCCCATCTTCGGCGACTTGTACGGTTCGGTCAGGCCTTCCTCCGCGGCCTGCAGGTGCGGGTCGCCGGTGCCGCCCCACCAGATGTCGCCGCGCGGGTTGGCGGCCTCGGCCTTCAACTGCGCGTAGAACTCGCCCGAGCTCTTGCGCGTCATCAGCACCTTGACGCCGGTGGCTTTCTCGAAGGCGGCCACCATCGGCCGGCACCACTCCTCCTGCACCGTGCAGTACAGCACCAGTTCGCCCTGGGCCGCCGCCGTCAACGGCGCGGCCAATGCCAGCGCGGGCAGCAGGGCCCGCAGCCATTTGAAGTTGCGCATGATGTTTCCTCCGGTCCAGCCTGTGATGGAAAGTGCCGCTTAGAATGGAATGCCGACGGCTTCAGATAGCTTATCGCAAAGCGCCGCATTGGTCGCGATCAACGGGTTGCCCTCCAGCAGCCCGCTGCCCGCGAAGAATTCATTGGTCCTGCCCCCGGCTTCCCGCACCAGGACGATGCCCGCCGCGCAGTCCCAGGCGTTGATGTGCAGCTCGCAGTAGGCCTCCACCGCGCCGGACGCCACGTCGCACAATCCCAGCGCGCCCGAGCCGGCACGACGGATGGCCGCCCCGGCCCCGAGGATGCGCCCGATCAGCGCCGTGTAGTCCGCCGCCGACCGGCGCGTGGACCAGCCGCACTCGACTGTGGCCGCCGTCAGTTCAGCACAGGGGCTGACAGCCAGCCGGTTGCCATCGCGCCAGGCACCCTCGCCCGTGGCCGCGGCATAGAGCCAGTCGAAGCTGGGGTCGTAGATCGCGCCAAGCGTGGGTACGCCGCGTTCGAGGTACCCGATCGACACGCAGTACCGGGGCAGCCCGCGCGCGTAGTTGGCAGTGCCGTCGATGGGATCGATCAGCCACAGCCGCTCGCCATCGCTGCCGCCATCCTCCTCGCCGATGATCGCGTCCTGCGGATAGCGCCTGTTGATGGCCGCGCGGATGAAGCGTTCCACCTCGCGGTCCATGGCCGTCACCACATCGTGGCGGCCCTTCATCGACGTGGCCGACGTGCCGAAGGCGGTGTGGGCCAGCTTGCCGGCATCGCGCGCCAGGGCGCGGCAGAAATCGAAGCGATCCATGCTCATCCTAGAGTTCGACCATGCGGCGTTCGTCGAGGGACGTGCGCAGTGCGATGGCGATGCGCGTGGCTTCCGTCGCGTCATGCAACGTCAATCCGGTGTCCTTGTCATTGCGCACGCAATCGACGAAGTGCAGCGCTTCGCGCAGGAACGCGTCGGCGAAGCGTTCGTAGAACGTGGGCGTGGTTTCCGTGCGGATGCCATGCGCGTCGGAGATCTCCACGCTGCTGATCCGCCCGTCGCGGCCCACCGTCAGGCGGCCGCCGGTGCCGATCACTTCCGTGCTGGTCTCGTGGCCATGCGCCATCGTCCGCGACGCATAGAAGCACGCGATGCGGCCGCCTTCGAATTCGCACATCGCAACACCATTGTCGACGTCGCCGCAGTCCTTCAGTCCCGCGTGGATCGCGATGGTGCCCGTGGCGAACACGCGCAGCGGCTTCGGCGCGCCCAGCAGCCAGCGCGCGAGGTCGATGTCGTGCACGCTCATGTCGATGAAGATGCCGCCCGACGTCGGCGCGAAGCGCACGAAGAAGCCGGAGGGATCGTTCATGTCGCAGGTTTCGGAGCGGACCATGAAAGGCTTGCCGATGCCGCCCGCCGCAATCTTCTGCTGCGCATCCTGGTAGCTGGCATCGAAGCGCCGCACGAAGCCGATCATCACCTTCAGGTGCGGATGCTTCGCGGCCTCGGCCTCGACCTGCAGGCATTCATCGAGGTCGAGCGACAGAGGCTTTTCGCAGAATACGTGCTTGCCGGCGCGCAGCGCCGCGATGATCTGCACCGGATGCAGCGAGTTGGGCGTGACGATCCACACCGCATCGACGTCGCGATCCGCGAGCAACGCCTCGTAGTCGGCGTAGGTGCGCGGCACGCCCAGCGCGTCGCGCGCCCATGTCAGTTCGTCCGCGATGGGGCTGCAAGCTGCGATGATGGACGCGCCCGGCACGCGCAGCGCCAGATTCTCGGCGTGGCGCCGGCCCATGCGGCCGAGGCCGACCATGCCGATGCGAACGTTTGAATTGGAAGTGGCCATCAGCGGTTTCCTACAATTCGACGATGCGTTTTTCGCGCCACGACACCGTGGCGGCGTCGGCGAGTTCCAGCGCCTTCACGCCATCGGCGATCGACGTGCGCACCGGCTTGCCGTGCGCCAGCGCGTCGAAGAAGTGCGCCATCTCGTTCGCGTAGGCCACGCGGTAGCGTTCGAGGAAGAAGTGTTCGGGCAGGTCCTGGGTCACGGCTTTCCCGGTGGAGGCCGTCACCTCGGTGGGCCTGTGGTTGCCCGCCTGCAGCATCCCCCTGCTGCCCAGCACCTCGAAGCGCTGGTCGTAGCCGTAGGCCGCGCGGCGGCTGGTGTTGATGACGCCGATCCGGCCGCGCTTGGTCCGCAGCGTAACGGCGGTGCAGTCGACGTCGCCGACGGTGCCCACGGCGGGATCAGTCAGCACGCTGCCCGTGGCGTAGACCGATACCGCATCGTCGTCGAGGATCCAGCGAAAGATGTCGAAGTCGTGGATCAGCATGTCGCGGAAGATGCCGCCCGAGCGCTTCAGGTATTCGACCGGCGGGGCGGCGGGATCGCGGCTCGTCACCACCAGCATTTCCGGGTCGCCGATCTCGCCGGCCACGAGGCGTTCCTTCGCGGCAGCGAACGTGGGGTCGTAACGGCGCTGGAAACCGATGAGGCACGTGACGCCGGCGCGCTTCACCGCGGCTTCGCAGGTGCGCGCGCGCGCCACTTCGAGGTCCACCGGCTTCTCGCAGAAGATGGCCTTGCCGGCCTCGGCGGCGCGCACGATCAGGTCGGCGTGCGTATCGGTGGATGAGCCGATCACGACCGCGCCGACCGACTTGTCGGCCAGCGCCTGCTCGGCCGTGACGACCTTCGCCCCGTGTTGCGCCGCCAGCGCGGCTGCAGCGGCGCCATCCACATCGATCACATAGCGCAGCGCAACACCCGGCTGCTTGACGACATTGCCGGCGTGGATCTTGCCGATCCGCCCGGCACCGAACAGTGCGACGTCCATCGTTGTTGCCCCCAGGGGTTTCCGGATTATTTTTGCAACATCCACTCGTGCGCCGGGTCGTTCTTGAACGACCACTCGCGCGTGGCACCGGCCATCACGTTCAGGTAATAGGATTCGTAGCCATACGGCACGACGACCGGATGATAGCCGCGCGGCACCATCACGACGTCGTGGTCCTCCACCGCCATCGATTCGTCGAGTGACCGGTCGTCGGTGTAGACGCGCTGGAACGCAAAGCCCTGTGCCGGTGCCAGCCGATGGTAATAGGTTTCCTCCAGCGAGCTTTCCGCCGGCAGGTTGTCGGTGTCGTGCTTGTGCGGCGGGTAGCTCGACGCGTGCCCTGCCGGCGTGCGCACCTCCACCACCACCAGCAGGTGGTCGGCCGGCTCCTGCTGCGGCAGGATGTCGCAGACATAGCGCGTGTTCGCCCCCGTGCCGCGCACGCTGCGCTTCATCGTCGAGGCTTCGATCAGCCGCGCGGGCCTGCCGGTCTTGCCGGGCGCGCTGGCCACGCCGATTTCGGCGGCAGTGTCGGCCACGATGTCGATCGTGGCCCCGGCCGGCGCGTACAAGGCCGCCGGCGCGGCGTCGTCGAATACGCTGGTGCGATTGCCCACGCCCTTCCAGGTCTGCGCGCCGACGCTGATCGTGGTATTGCCGGCCATCACGACGATGCAAGCTTCCCGAGCCGGAAGATGCACGCGCAGCTTCTCGCCCGGTTGCAGCCGGTGCGCAGCGAACCCGACATACGTCCAGCCGGCCGATTGCGGCGTCACCGCGACGATGTCGCGGCCTTGGCGCTTGCCTTTGACGAGGAGTGACATCTAGTGATGGCCTGCGAGTTCGCGCAGGTGCCGGTAGCCCTTGTTGGCAAAGGAATAGCTCGGCGCCACGGCGGGGTCCTGCTCGGCCTCCACCACCAGCCAACCCTGGTAGCCGTGCGCGCGCAATTGCTCGATCAACGGTGCAAACGCAATCGCGCCATCACCCGGCACCGTGAACGCGCCATTGATCACGGCATCGAGGAAGCTCCAGTTGCGGTTACGCGCCATGCGAATGACGTCGGGGCGCACGTCCTTGCAATGCACGTGGCACACGCGGCCGATGTGTTTCTCCAGCATTGCCTGCGCATCACCGCCGGCAAAGGTCATGTGGCCGGTGTCGAACAGCAGCCCGACATCGGGGCCGGTGTGCGCCATCAGCTGGTCGACATCGGCCGGAGTCTCCACGTACGCCCCCATGTGATGGTGGTACGCAAGGCGCACGCCGTGCGCCAGCGTATGACGGGCGAACGCATCGAGCCGTTGTCCATATGCGACCCATTGCTGTTCATTGAAGAAGCGCGGGCGCATGTACAACGGACGCGGCGCGCCCTGGATGCTGTCGGCCACTTCCCCGTAGACCATGACCTTCGCGCCGTTGTCGGCCAGCAGCTTCAGATGCGGCCCAACTGCAGCGATTTCATCTTCCACCGTGCCGCGCGCCAGCTGGCCCGAATACCAGCCGGACACGAGTTCGAGACCATGCGCGCCGAGAACGTTGCGCAGCGCCACCGATTCGCGCGGAAACTTGTTGCCCAGTTCAAAGCCCTGGTAGCCGATGGTCTTGCCTTCGTTCAACGCGGTTTCGAGCGACGTCTCGCCGCCCAGCGACGGCAGGTCGTCGTTGCTCCACGAGATGGGGTTGATGCCGATCTTCACGGCGAATCTGGTAGTCATGGTTTCTGCTTTCGCCTGTCCTGTTCGTAGCTCGCGCGCGCGGCGCGCACTTCGGCGCGCGCGGAGACTTCCGGCACCGCTACTTCCCACCAGCAGCCGCCTTCCGCCGTGGTCTGCGCCGGATCGGTTTCGATCGTGATTACATAGGTGCGCGGCGCGGCGCGGGCGCGGGCCAGCGCAGCCTCCAGTGCCGGGATGCCGTCGACGTTCTCCGCCAGCGCGCCAAGCGAAGCCGCATGCGCCGCGAAGTCGATCCGTGGCGCGCCGCCCGGTGCCTGCACGCAATCGTCGAACAGGTTGTTGAATGGCACGCCGCCCACCGCCTGCTGCAACCGGTTGATGCAGCCATAGCCGCGATTGTCCAGTACGACGATGATGAGATTCATGCCGAGCATCACCGACGTGGCGATCTCGGCGTTCAACATCAGGTAGCTGCCATCGCCGACCATGACGATGACGTCGCGTTCCGGCCGCGCCATCTTTACGCCGAGGCCGCCCGCGATCTCGTAGCCCATGCACGAGTAGCCATATTCCATGTGATACCCGCCGGGCGTCGCGGTGCGCCACAGCTTGTGCAGCTCCGCCGGCAACGTACCCGCCGCGCAGACCACGATGTCATCGCGCGTCGACAGCGCCGACGAGCGCTGCACCGCGCCGATCACGTCGCCGTCGTAGGGCAGGTTTACTTCACGCCTGGCGGTCAGGCGCGCGATATCGTCGCGCCATCCATTGGCGCCCGCCTTCGCGCGCGCGGTCCACGCGTCGTCTGCCCGCCATGCGGGCAGTGTGGCGGACAACGCACGCAGGCCTTCGCCCGCATCGGCGATCAGGCTGATGCCGTGCCACTTGCGCGCGTCGAAGGCATTCACGTTCAGGTTGATTAGCCGCGCCTGCGCGAACAGCGAATGGGAGCCAGTCGTGAAATCCGAGAGCCGCGTGCCCACGGCCAACACGACATCGGCGTCCGCGGCCTGCGCGTTGGCGGCCGGCGAACCGGTGACGCCGATTGCACCCAGCTGCAGCGGATGGTCCCACGGCAACGCGCCCTTGCCGGCCTGCGTTTCCGCAACCGGCACGCCATGCAGTTCCGCGAACGCGCGCAGCGCGTCGCATGCATGCGCATAAAGCACGCCGCCGCCGGCGACCAGCAGCGGCCGCTTCGCGCCTCGCAATGCCATCAACGCGGCATCCAGGTCGGCATCGACCGGCGCCGGCGCGCGCCACACGACGACTGGCGGCGCGAAGAAGGACTCCGGATAGTCCCAGGCCATCGTCTGCACATCCTGCGGCAGCGCCAGCGTGACCGGGCCGCACAGCGCGGGGTCGGTCAGCACCTGCACCGCGCGCGGCAAGGCCGAGAGCAGTTGCGACGGATGCACGATGCGATCGAAGAAACGCGACACGGGCCGGAAGCAATCGTTGGCCGTGATCGTGCCGTCTTCGAAGTCTTCCACCTGCTGCAACACGGGATCAGGTGCGCGCGACACGAAGGTATCGCCGGGCAGGAACAGCACCGGCAGCCGGTTGACATGCGCCAGCGCAGCCGCCGTGACGAGATTGGTGGCGCCGGGGCCGATCGACGTGGTGCACGCCATCATCCGGCGACGGAAGTGCGCCTTGCCGTAGGCGATGGCCGCGTGCGCCATCGCCTGCTCGTTGTGCGCGCGATACGTCGGCAGCGCGTTGCGGTGTTCATAGAGCGCCTCGCCGACACCTGCTACGTTGCCATGCCCGAAGATCGCGAACACGCCGCCGAAGAGCGGGCCGACAGGGCCGTCGGCATCCGGCGCGCGCACGGCGGCCAGGTACCGCACCAGCGCCTGCGCCATCGTGAGTCGCACCGTGCCGGCGGCCGGCGGGGCTGCATGCATCGTCATCGGAAGGCTCAGTCGGCGGCCCGCGCAGTGCCTGCGGTGGCGCGCGTATTGCGCGTGTCGCGCCACAACGCGATCAGCTGCTCGTACGATGCGCGCACCTGGCGCTTCAGTTCCGCATCGTCGATCTCGCCCGCCAGCCACGCGCGGCTGGGCTCGAGAAAGATCGTGCGGCCGACGGCAAAGCCGCGGCATGTCGTGCTGCCCGCGGCGTCGCGGAAGCCGGTGGCCAGCACGTCGATGGCGGCGGCAAGGCCCAGCAGCACCACGCCACGGCAATGCGGATCGCGCTCGGCGATCAGCGCGTCCACCGCCCGCCACTGCGTGGGCTGCATCGGGTCGAGCGTCCACCACTCGGGAACGATGCCGAGATTGTAGAGACGCTTCATCGCGCGCAGCACCGTGTCGTCGGTGCGCGGCAGGTGGCGCGGCGGAATGATCTCGAGCAGCAACTCGTGCCCGCTGGCCTGGCACGCATCGTAGAGCGTGCGCATTTGCGCCTCCTGCTCCAGTCGATGGTCGATCGCATCATCCGGGTGGTAGTACACGAGGCACTTGACGATGTGTTCCTGCGGCCAGGCGATGAGCGTGGTGCCCACCGAGCGGCCACGATCGAACACCACCGGATTGGAGCCGGGCAGTTCCACCGCGCGGCCGATCCACCAGCCGCGGCCGGTGGCGGCGTTGAGCGCGTCCTGGCCGTAACGGTCGTCGCACAGGATGCCCGTCTTGCCTTCGATGTGCAGCGCCGCTTCCGTGGCGGCCACGGCCTCGACGAACAGCTTCTTGAGCTTTGGCAGCCGCGATTCGTCGACGCCACCCTGCTGCGCGAGATCGAAGAACGGATTGCGGTGATCGAACGCGAACGCGAACACTTCGTCGCGTGGCGTGCGCGGCGCGGTGACGCGATGCAGCCGCGTGAGCGTGGCATCCTGGTCGGGCCGCGGAATGGTCGCGGCATGCGTCAGGAAGTAGTCGAGTTCGATGCGCGTGGGCATGGCGGGCGCGCAGCCATGCCGCGACACCACCATCGCGCCGCAGGCATTGGCGTAGCGCGCACAATCGTCGTAGTCCTCGCCGCGCACCCAGCCGGACAGGAAGCCCGCCGAGAACGCGTCGCCCGCGCCCAGCACGTTCAGCACTTCCACTTCGACACCGGCGCCGTTGAAGGCGTCGTCGAGCGACGCCGGAATGGCGCCGTCGATGACTGCGCAGCCCATCGCGCCGCGCTTGACCACCAGCACGGCCTGCGAGACCTCGCGCACCGCGCGCAGCGACGTCATGATGTCGGTGCTGCCGCCGGCGATGTTGAATTCCTCGATCGTGCCGATCACGAGGTCGAACTTCGGCAGGATGCCCTTGATGTGCGCGGTGACGTTGTCCGCCTGCACATACCGGGTTTCGCCGTCGCCGCGCTTGGTGAGCCCCCACAGCACCGGCCGGTAGTCGATGTCGAGGATCGTGCGCACGTTGTGGCGACGGGCACGGTCCAGCGCCGCGTTGCTGATGGCGGCAATCGACGCCGTCGAGAAATGCGTGCCGGTGATCAGCAGCGCGCGGCTGCTGGCGATGTAGGCCTCGGCGATGTCCGCATCGCTGATGGCCATGTCCGCGCAGTTCTCGCGCAGGAAGATGCGCGGGAACGACTCGCGGTCCTTGATGCCCAGCACCACAGCGCCGGTGAGGCGCGTGGGGTCGATGCCCACATGGCTGACGTCGCAGCCTTCCTTCGCGATGGTCTCGGTCAGGAAGCGGCCCAGCGCGTCGTCGCCGACGCGCGAAATGAGCCCGGCCTTCAGACCCAGCCGGGCGCAGCCGAAGGCCGTGTTGGCGGACGATCCGCCCAGGTACTTGGCGAAGCTGGTGACGTCTTCCAGCCGCGCGCCGATCTGCTGTGCGTAGAAATCGACCGCGAAACGGCCGAGGCAGATGACGTCGAGCGCGCGATCCGGCGCGAAAGGGGTGGTGTTTCGCATGTGATTGGGCAGACCCGGAAACGGCGATGCGCAAGGCCCTTGATTTTCCCGCAGACACGGGCGAAACACAAGTTCTGTAACCTCAGAAAATGGAATGTTTGTTCCATTTTCATTTTTGCGGGGCTTCCACGAGGATACCGAGCCGCTAGGTTCGCGCCGGGATCGGTAGAATCAGAAGGCGACACTCCGTCGCGCCCGCCACGGCGCCTTTGCCGCCGCCGCCCTTGCCGTCCCGCCTCTCACCCCGCGATCTGCTGCAGGTCCTGGCCGTCGTCACCATCTGGGGCTTCGCGTTCGTCCCCATGCGGTGGGCGTTGGACGACATCCCGCCTTTCGCGCTGGCCGCCCTGCGGTTCCTGTTCGCGGCCGTGCCGGCCATCTTCTTCATCAAGCGGCCGCAGGTCAGCGCCATGGCGCTGATCGCCTACGGTTTTTCGATCGGCGTGTTCCAGTTCGGCCTGCTGTTCCTCGGCATGCAGCTTGGCATGCCCGCCGGATTGTCTTCGCTGGTGATCCAGACGCAGGTGTTCTTTACGATGGGCCTTGCCGCGTGGTGGCTGCACGACCGGCTGCAGCGCTCGAGCCTCATCGGCGCGGCGATTGCCGGCGCGGGGATCATCGTGCTGGCCGGCTACAAATTTTCAGCGGGCGCCACCACCACGCTGACCGGATTCTTCCTGGTGCTGGCGGCGGCGGTCTCGTGGGCCGTCGGCAACGTGATTGCCAAGCACGCCGCCGGACGCCGCGACGTCGACATGCTGGGCCTGGTCGTGTGGGCGAGCCTGGCGGCGCCCTTGCCACTGTTCCTGGCGTCGTGGCTGTTCGAGGGCGGCCCGCGCGTGCTGACCGCGTTTGCGGACATGCGCTGGCAGACCTGGTCCTGCGTTCTCTTCATGAGCTTCTTCGCGACGCTCTTCGGC
>JANNNM010000757.1:0-2189 GCA_031398535.1 Betaproteobacteria bacterium
GGCAAGCCCGGCTCCGGCTTGCATCCGCTGCGCGGACAAAACAACGTGCAGGGCGCTTCCGATTCCGGTTTGATTCCGATGGTGTTTCCGGATTATCAACGCGTGGATAACCCCGAAGCGCATGCGCGCTTTGAAAAGTTGTGGAACACCACGCTCGATCCGAAGCCGGGCCTGACGGTGGTGGAAATCATTCATGCCACACTCGAAGGCAAAATCAACGGCATGTACATCATGGGTGAAAATCCGGCAATGTCGGACCCGGACGTGCAGCACGCGCGTGCCGCACTGGCCGACCTCGAGATGCTGGTCGTGCAGGACATCTTCCTGACCGAGACGGCGTACCTGGCCGATGTAGTGATGCCGGCATCCGCGTTCCCCGAAAAGACCGGCACGTTCACGAACACCGACCGCACCGTGCAACTCGGCCGGCAGGCGTTGACGCCGCCGGGCGACGCGCGGCAGGACCTGGCCATCATCGTCGACATGGCGAAGCAGCTGGGGCTCGACTGGCGGTACGCGCATCCGCGCGATGTGTTCGCCGAGATGCGCGAGGCGATGCCCTCGATCGCGGGCATCACGTGGGAACGGCTCGAGGCCGAAAGCGCCGTCACGTACCCGTGCGAAGAGGAAGGCGACCCCGGCGAGCCGATCATTTTCATCGATGATTTCCCCACCGCCAGCGGCCGCGGCCGCTTCGTGCCTGCCAACATCATTCCCGGCGCGGAGCAGCCCGACGCCGAGTATCCGTTCGTGCTGATCACCGGCCGCCAACTGGAACATTGGCATACCGGCAGCATGACGCGCCGCACCCGTGTGCTGGACGCGATCGAACCCGATGCGCACGTGTCGATCCATCCGCTCGATCTCGACGCGCTGGGCTTGTTGCCGGGCGACGTGATCACCGTGGAATCGCGGCGCGGCAAGCTGGCGCTGCGCGCGCGCGCCGACCCCGGCACGCCACGCAAGGCGGTGTTCATTCCGTTCGCGTATTACGAAGCGGCGGCCAACATCCTGACCAACGCGGCGCTCGATCCGTTCGGCAAGATCCCGGAGTTCAAGTACTGCGCGGTACGCGTCACGGCCGGCGGCACCGTCAGCGTGCTGTCGGGCTACAACCAGGAATCGACGGTGACGCAGAACTGACACCCATGGGCGGCTTGCGCCGGGCGTCTACGGGCGCAACGCCTTCCAGAGCATGTAGGCGCCCAGCACGAACAGCATGGCGGCGAAGGCCTTGCGCAACCGCGCCACCGGCCACTGGTGTGCCATCTTCGCGCCCAGTGGTGCCAGCACTGTGGTGGCCAGCGCGATCACCACCAGCGCGGGAAGATAGACGTAGCCGACCGAATGCGCCGGCAAGCCCGCCTTGCCCCATCCGGCCCACACGTAGCCCACCGTCGCGGCCAGTGCCACCGGCACGCCGATCGCCGCCGAGGTGGCCACGGCCGTCTGCATCTTCATGTTGCAGCGGGTGAAGAACGGCACGGCGAGAAACGCGCCGCCGGTGCCCACCATGCCGGCCATCATGCCGATGCCGCCACCGACGCCGAAGAGTCCCAGCGCGCCAGGCAACTCGCGGTCGATCTTCGGCGGCTTGTTGCGCACCATCCGGTAGGACGCCGACCAGATGAAGAGGCCGAAGATGGCGGCCAGCACCCGCACCGGCAGGGCCGCGGCGATCTGCGGCCCCAGCAGCGAGCCCAGCACCAGACCGGGCGCCAGCGCCCGCATCGTCGGCCAGTCGACGGCGCCGCGCTTGTGATGGGCCCGCGTGGACGCGATCGCCGTGAAGATGATCGTCGCGGAGGACGTGCCAATCGCCAGCGGCAGCACGTGCGACGTCAGCACGCCTTCGCGCTCGAACACTTCCATCAGCACGGGCACGATCGTGAAGCCGCCACCGATGCCGAGCAGGCCGGCCAGGAAGCCGACGACGACCCCCAGCGTGACGAGAATCCCGAGCAATCCGAAACTCACGGCGCGGCGCCGTGTCGGTTCACTTTGCCGCCTTCAGGAGTTTCAATACGGCCGCCCATTCCTGTGCGGTGACCGGCGAGATCGACAGCCGGTTGCCCTTGCGCAGCGTCACCATGTCGGCCAGCGCCGCCGATTCGCGCATTTCCGCGATGGGCACGAGCCGCGTCTTCTCGACTAGCTTCACGTCGACGTTGAACCAGCGCGGATTGTCC
>JANNNM010000660.1:0-5888 GCA_031398535.1 Betaproteobacteria bacterium
GGTCGAGATGATGGCGATCAAGCTGGAGCAGGGCTTCGACCGCTTCAGCGCCGCCAGTTTCGCCTACACCAGCACCGCGTTTCCGATGCTGACCGGCACGCTCGTCACGGTGGCCGGCTTCCTGCCGATCGCAATCGCGAAGAGCGGCACGGGGGAATACACGCGCTCGATCTTCCAGGTGTCGGCCATTGCGCTGATCGCATCGTGGGTCGTCGCCGTCGTGGTGATCCCGTACCTCGGCTACAAGATGCTGCCCGATTTCTCGAAGCCGCGCCCCGCGCCGCTGTGGCAGCGCCTGCTGGCGCGGATGCGTGGCCGTCCGGCGCCGGCCATGATTGCCGCCCATCACGGCGACACCGAGGCCGTGTACCGGACGCCGTTCTACAATCGCCTGCGCCGGACCATCGCGTGGTGCGTCGGTCATCGCAAGCTGGTGCTGGTGGGCACGCTGGCGATCTTCGTCGGTGCCCTGGCGCTGTTCCGCTTCGTGCCGCAGCAGTTCTTCCCCGCGTCGTCGCGGATGGAACTGCTGGTCGACCTGCGGTTGCCGGAGGGCAGTTCCTTTGCGGCGTCACTCGATGCCACGAAGCGGCTCGAGGCGATCCTCGAGAAGGATCCCGGCATCGAGAGCTTTGTCGCCTACGTCGGCATCGGTTCGCCGCGCTTCTACCTGCCGCTCGACCAGCAGTTGCAGCAGGCGAGCTTTGCGCAGGTGGTGCTGATCGCGAAGAGCATCGAAGCGCGCGAGCAGGTGCGCACGCGGGTGCTGGATCTCTTCGCTTCCGATTTTCCGGAGTTGCGCGGCCGCGTGTCGCGCCTCGAGAACGGTCCGCCGGTCGGCTTCCCGGTGCAGTTCCGCGTCTCCGGGGAAAACGTCGCCACCGTGCGCGCGCTGTCGCAGAAGGTGGCCGAGGTCATGCGGCGCGACCCGGGCACGGACCAGGTGCAGTTCGACTGGGACGAGCCCTCCAAGGTGATCCGTGTCGTGATCGACCAGAACAAGGCGCGCGTGCTCGGCATCTCGTCGCAGGAGCTGGCCACGTTCCTCAACAATTCGTTGTCCGGCTTTTCCGTGACGTACTACCGCGAGGCCGACAAGCAGATCGAGGTGGTGTTGCGCGGTGCCGCCGAAGAGCGCGCGAAGATGAGCTTCCTGAAGGACCTGGCGATGCCCACGCGCGGCGGGCGCGCCGTGCCGATAACGCAGATCGCCGAGATCAAGTACGACCTCGAGCCCGGCATCGTGTGGCGGCGCAACCAGTTGCCCACGATCACCGTGCGCTCCGATGTGCGCGGCAACGAGCAGGGGCCGGACGTGGCGGCGCGCGTCGAGCGCAGCCTGGCTGCTTTGCGCGCGGATCTGCCGCTCGGCTATCGGGTTGAACTGGGGGGCGCGATCGAGGATTCGGCGCGCGGCCAGCGTTCCATTGCTGCCGGGATGCCGCTGCTGGTGATCGTCGTGCTGTCGCTGCTGATGATCCAGCTGCAGAGCTTCGCCCGCGTGTTCATGGTGGTCCTGACGGCGCCGCTGGGGTTGATCGGCGTCGTGCTGGCGCTGCTGGCCTTCGGCAAGCCCTTCGGTTTCGTGGCGCTGCTGGGCACGATCGCGCTGGCGGGCATCATCATGCGCAACTCGGTGATCCTGGTCGACCAGATCGACCAGGATATCGCGGCCGGACAGTCCCGGTGGGATGCCATCGTCGGCGCGACGGTGCGGCGTTTCCGGCCGATCGTGCTGACGGCCGCAGCTGCGGTGCTGGCGCTGATTCCGCTGGTGCGCAGCGACTTCTTCGGACCGATGGCCGTCGCGATGATGGGCGGGATCGTCGTCGCCACCGTGCTGACGCTGTTGTTCCTGCCTGCGCTGTACGCCCAGTGGTTCGGCGTGCGGATGGAGCGTGATACCGACGACGCGGTCGCCGTTCCTGTCCCCGCATGAAGGTGCTGGTGATTGGCGGCACGCGCGGCCTCGGGGCTGCCGTGGTGGCGGCGGCGCGCGGCATCCGGCGGGCCGATGTGGCGGAATTCATCGTCGCGCAGCTCGCCTCTCCGCAATTCGTGCGCAAGACGGTGCTGCTGACGGGCTGACGCCCCGGGCTCAAGGGGTGCCGGTAGGGTAAACTCCGGGTCTCGCCGCCTGCCTGCTGCCGGCTGCGCGCATCCCTCCCGCGGAATCGTTGACCATGGCCCTTGCCACCACCCCGGAAATCGTCGCCGAACTGAAGGCCGGCCGCATGGTCGTGCTGGTCGACGAAGAAGATCGCGAGAACGAAGGCGATATCGTGGTCGCGGCCGATTTCGTGACCCCGGAGGTGATCAATTTCATGGCCCGCCATGCGCGCGGCCTCATCTGCCTCACGCTGACCGAAGAGCGTTGCCGCCAGCTGGCGTTGCCGTTGATGGTGTCCACCAACCGGTCGGGCACCGGCACCAACTTCACGATGTCGATCGAAGCCGCCGAAGGCGTCACCACCGGCATCTCTGCCGCCGATCGCGCGCGGACCGTGCAGGCGGCCGTGGCGCCCGATGCCAAGCCTGCCGATATCGTGCAGCCCGGCCACATCTTTCCCGTGATGGCGCAGCCGGGCGGCGTGCTGGTGCGCGCCGGCCACACCGAAGCCGGCTGCGACCTGGCCCGGATGGCGGGGCTCACCCCCGCTGCGGTGATCTGCGAGATCATGAAGGACGACGGCACGATGGCGCGCATGCCCGACCTGCTGTTGTTCGCACGCGAACACGGGTTGAAGATCGGCGCCATCACCGACCTCATCCATTACCGCAGCCGCACCGAGCGCATTGTCGAGCGCATCGCCGAACGCCCGCTCAACACGCCGCATGGCGCGTTCCGGCTGGTCGTCTACCGCGACAAGCTCTCCGACGCCACACATCTGGCGCTGGTGCGCGGGCCGATCGCGCCGGATGTGGAAACCCTCGTGCGCGTGCACGAGCCGCTGTCGGTGATGGACCTGCTCGACGGGGAATCCGCGTCGCATTCGTGGACCATCCCGGGCGCGCTGGCTGCCATTGCCGAAGCCGGCCGTGGCGTCGTCGTTCTGCTGCACCGGCCGGAAAGCGCGCTCGAACTGCGGCACCGCGCCGTCGCCGATGCGCCGCCGCCGCCGGCCAAGATGGATCTACGCAACTACGGCATCGGCGCGCAGATCCTGCGGGACCTGAACGTCGGCCGCATGAAGCTGCTGTCGCGGCCGCGGAAGATGCCCAGCATGGCGGGCTTCAACCTCGAGGTGACGGGCTACGCCAGCGAACCGCCGGCGCGCAAGTCGTCCTGATCGAGACTGCTGCCCATGCCCGTCAAACGCCTTGAAGGACGCCTGCCCGCCGGACCCCGGCGCGTCGGCATCGTGCTGTCGCGCTTCAACCAGCAGATCGGCGACGGCCTGCTGGGCGGCGCGTTGCGCGCATTGAAGGAAGCCGGCATCGACGATGCGCAGGTCACCGTGGCCAGCGTGCCCGGCGCGCTGGAAACACCACTCGTGCTGCAGCGGATGGCGCAGAGCGGCGACTACGACGCGCTGGTCGCGCTGGGCGCGGTCATCCGCGGCGAGACCTACCACTTCGAGATCGTCGCCAATGAATCGGCGGCGGGTGTATCGAGCGTGGCGCTGGAATTCGGCATCCCCATCGGCAACGGCATCCTCACCTGCGAGACCGACGCGCAGGCGCTGGCCCGCATGGATCAAAAAGGCTACGAGGCGGTCCAGGCCGCCCTCGAGATCGCGGCACTGTTCGATGTCCTCGACGAGCAAGACTAGCCAGCGCCGCCGCTCGCGCGAGCTGGTGCTGCAGGGCTTGTACCAGCGGCAGCTCTCCGGCAATGCGGCGCGCGACGTGCACGCGGACCTGACGGCCAGCCCGGGCTATCCGCGTTCCGACCAGCCGTATTTCGACGAGCTGTGGAGTGGCGTGGGTGAGGAATACGATGCGATCCTCGCCGCGTTGGCGCCCCACCTCGACCGCACGCCCGCGCAACTGTCGCCGGTGGAAAAGGCCATCCTCGTGATCGGGGCGTGGGAGTTGTCGCGCCGCGTGGAGATTCCCTATCGCGTCGTGATCAACGAATCGGTGGAGCTCGCCAAGTCCTTCGGCGGCACCGATGGCCATCGCTACGTCAATGGCGTGCTCGATCGCTTCGCCGCGGGCGTGCGTTCCGCCGAGATCGCAGCCGGCAAGCGCGACGCCGCGCCTGGCTGACGCTTCTCCCGCGCAAATGCGGCGCGCGTTCGGCCTCGTCGTCCTGTTGGTCGCTGCATTCAGTGGCGCGGCTGGCGCGGCGCGTCCACTGGTCGTCTACTGCAGCCACGATGCCGATGCCTGCGAACTGGCGGCGCAGACCTTCGAACGCGAAACCGGCGTCAACACGTCGATCATCCGCAAGCCCACTGGCGAGTTCTACGCGCAGATCCGCGCCGAGCGCGAGAACCCGCGCGCCGACGTCTGGTACGGCGGCACCATCGAGCCCTTCCTGCAGGCTGCGTCCGAAGGTCTCTTCACGCCCTACCGGTCACCGCGGATGGCGGAGCTGCAACCGTGGGCACGCAAGGCCACCGAGCGCGCGGACTACAAGGTGGCGGCCATCTACCGGATCGTCATCGGCTTCGGCTTCGGCAGCAACCCGGCGCTGCTGGCGAAGAAGGGGATCGCCGCGCCGCGCTGCTGGTCCGACCTCACGCTGCCGGCGTACCGGCGCGATGTCGAGCTTTCCAATCCGGTGACGAGCGGGACCGGCTACACGATCCTGGCCACGCTGGTCATGCTGTACGGCGAGGACGGCGCCTTCGACTACCTGAAGCGCCTGGCACCCAATGTCACGCGCTACACGGCATCCGGCACCGCGCAGGGCCCGTCCGTCGCACGCGGCGAAGTGGCGGTCGGCGTGTCCTTCGTGCACGAATTCGTCACGCAGCAGCTCGCCGGCTTCGCGGTCGACATCGTGATTCCCTGCGAGGGCACCGGGGAAGCGCTGGGCGGCATGGCCATCCTGGCGGGCGCGCCCCATCCGGAGGAAGCGCGCCAGTTCTACGACTGGGTGCTGACGCGCAACGCGCAGGAGCTGGCCAATCGCACGCGCAACCTCATCATTCCCGCCAATGCCAGCGCGACGATCCGGCCCGAGGCCGCGCGGTTCGCCAACGCGGCGACGCTCGACATCGATCCTGCCCGCTTCGGCGCGCCGAACGAGCGCAAGCGGCTGCTTGCGCGCTGGCAGCGCGAGATCGGCGACGCATTGAAATGAACGAGTTCGAGCTGATCGGCCGCTACTTCCGCCGGCCGGTGCATGATCCGGCGGTGATCGTGGGCAGTGGCGACGATGCGGCCGTGGTGCGGCCCGCGCCGGGGTGCGAACTGGCGATGTCGGTGGACATGCTGGTCGAAGGCCGGCATTTCCTGCCGGGGGCCGATCCCGCAGCGCTCGGCCACAAGACGCTGGCGGTGAATCTCTCCGACCTGGCAGCGATGGGTGCCACGCCGCGCTGGGCACTGCTGGCGGGCGCGCTGCCGGTCGTCGATGAACCATGGCTCGAGGCGTTCTCGCGCGGCTTCCTTGCGCTGGCAGCGCGTTTCGGCGTGGCGCTGATCGGCGGCGATACCACGCGCGGGCCGCTCAACCTCTGCGTGACCATCCTCGGCGAACTTCCCTCCGGTACGGCGTTGACGCGCAGCGGCGCGCGCGTGGGCGACGATATCTACGTCTCCGGCAGTCTTGGTGACGCGGCGCTGGCGCTGGCGGCGCTGCAATCGCGGACGGTGCCTGATGCCGGTGAACTTGCCGCCATGCGCGGGCGGCTCGAACGCCCGGAGCCGCGCGTGGCGCTGGGGTTGGCACTGCGCGGCGTGGCGTCCGCGGCGATCGACCTGTCGGATGGACT
>JANNNM010000855.1:0-4529 GCA_031398535.1 Betaproteobacteria bacterium
AGCCCGCGCCGAGGTCGGCGCCCAGCAACCGCAGCGCCACGGCGGCCAGCGCAATGCCGGCCACAAGGCCGATGGCGCTGCCGAGAACGCCAAGCAAGGCGCCTTCCACCAGCATCCAGCCTTGCAGCGCGCGCGTCGTCAATCCCAGCGTGCGCAGCAACGCGAATTGTGCGCGCCGCCGCACGACGGACAGCGCCTGCGTCGAGAACACGAGCAGGCCGCCGGTGAAGAGCGCGACCAACGCCAGCACGTTCAGGTTGACGCGGTACGCCAGCGTCATCCGTGCCATCGTCGACGCATTGTCCGAAGGCGCGGCGATCGCCGTCCCCGGCGGCAGCAGGCGCGCGAGCCGCTCGCGGACTGCCGCTGCATCAACGCCCGGCCGCAGCCGCACGTCGATCCGCGACAACGTGCCGCCGCGTCCGAAGAGATCCTGTGCCGCGGCGATATCCATCGCCCCTAGGCGCTGGTCCGCGGCGCCTGCCAGCGTCCCCGCAATGCGCAGAGGCACGTCGCGCTGGCCCGCCTGCACAACCAGCATGTCGCCATCGGCGACCCGCAGCCACGCCAGCACTGCCGGTGTCACGTACACCAGTCCCGGCCGCAGCAGGTCGAGCGGATCGCTGGCCGCGCCGACCAGCGCGGGCGTCACCATGGCTGCGCGAAACGCGTCGATGCCGACGATGCGCAGCGCCTCGTCGCGCCCGGCGATGCGGGCTTCCACCTCCACCACCGGACTGGTCGCGGCGACGTCGCGGTCCGCGGCGACGCGGGCGTAGACCGTCTCGTCGAAACCACTGCGGGCACCGCGCACTTCAAGGTCCGCTGCGCCGGACAGCGTGCGCATGCCGCCTTCGAATTCGCTCACGGCGGTCGCGTTGATGATGGCCACGGCAAAGCCCAGCGCGACCCCCAGTGCAATGGCCAGCGTGGCCAGCGCCAGGCGCCCGCGATGCTGGCCCAGCGCGCCGCCCAGCACGGCACGTCCCAGTGCGACGTTCATGGCGGCGTACTGTCCTGCGGCGACAATGCACCGGCGCGCAACGTGAACACGCGATCCGCGCGCCGTGCCGCATCGTCCGAATGCGTGACCAGCACGCCGCACGCGCCCTCGGCGGCCATGCGCTCGCGCAGCAGCGAGATGATTTCCGCGGCGCTGTCGGGATCGAGGTTGCCGGTGGGCTCGTCGGCCAGCACGATGGCGGGTCGATGCACCAGGGCGCGGGCGATCGCCACGCGCTGCAATTCACCGCCCGAGAGTTCGCGCGGCGGACTGGCCATGCGATCCGCCAATCCGACGCTTTCGAGCATCGCCAGCACCCGCGTACGCGACGCCTCGCCGTGCACACCCTGGAGCGTCAGCGGCAGCGCCACGTTGTCGCCGACGTTGAGGTAGGGCAGCACGTGAAAGGCCTGGAACACGAAGCCGACCTGCAGCCGGCGAAAGCGGGTCAAGGCGTCGTCATCGAGGGCCGCCAGCGCAACGCCCGCCACCGTGACCGTGCCCGCATCCGGGCGCTCCAGTCCGGCGATGATGTTGAGCAGCGTCGACTTGCCGCTGCCCGATTCACCGCGGATCGCCACCATCTCGCCTGCTGCCACGTGGAGATGCACATCGCGCAGCACCACCCGCGGCCGGGGCCCGGCGAAGTGCCGCTCGACCGCGCGCAGCTCGATCAAGATCGGAGGCGGCTACGGACCCGGCGGGGCCGCATCGTAGCGGGCCAGCGCCGCGTGCACGTTGGCTTCGAGCGCGTCCTGCGTGTCAGCCGCGAGCTTCAAGTCGTTGACGAGTCCGTTGTCGAGCGCGTAGACCCAGCCATGCAGCGTCACCGGCTGCCCACGCGTCCACGCGTCCTGGACGATCGTGGTCCGCGCGACATGGCGCACCTGTTCGATGACGTTGAGCTCGCACAGGCGATCGGTGACGGCATGTTCGTCCGGCAGCCGCGAGAGCAGGTCGCGGTGCCGCTCCGCCACGTCCTGCACATGACGCAGCCAGTTGTCGATGAGGCCGAGCGGCTTGGCCTGCCATGCAGCGCGGACGCCGCCGCAGCCGTAGTGGCCGACGACGATCACGTGTTCGACCTTCAGCACGTCCACCGCGTATTGCAGCACCGACAGGCAATTGAGGTCGGTGTGCACGACCACGTTGGCCACGTTGCGATGGACGAAGAGCTCGCCCGGCATCAGGTCGACGATCTCGTTGGCAGGCACGCGGCTGTCCGAGCACCCGATCCACAGGTAGCGCGGCGACTGCTGCGCCGTCAGCTGCTGGAAAAAGCCGGGTTGCGCGGCTTGGATCGCCTCGGCCCAGCGGCGGTTGTTTTCGATCAGGTGCTTGAGGGAGGACATCGTCAGCACGGCATGGGGCTTGGCATCGCCACATGATACCGGGCGCGGGAAGGCCCGAACTGTCCCGTTGTTGCGGTCGTCGGGCGGGCGTAGACTCGAAAACGGGTAAGTGTCGTCGACCAAGCTCGCCGGGCCGCCGCAGCGGCAACGCCCGGAGTGCGCAGCACGGAGGTGACCCGTGAGCCTTCCCGATGCGATTCGCCAGCGTGGATTCCGGCGCTGGCACGAGCGCCAGCTGATCGAGGGACATGCCTACCTTGTCACCGGTTTGCTGGCGATGCTGATGATGGCCATCTCGCTCGAGATGATCGATTTCCAGCACTCGATCAAGGGCTTCGCCGTCTTGCTGCTGGTGGGCGCAGGCGGCTGCGCGCTGACCATGTTTGCCTGGCGGCAGTTCACATGGCTGATCGCCCGCGCCGAATACATGGCGCAACATGCCACCTGCGAGGCGTGCCACGTCTATGGGCGTTTCGCTATCCAGCGGGCCGACGACAATCCGCAGGCCGTGGGCGGCTGCACGTTGCACGTGGAATGCCGGAAGTGCGGGCACCGCTGGACCATCGCCTGAGCGCTCCGGCCGGGGCGTCGCGCACCCCATCAGCCGCGCTGATCGGCACCATCCGAAATGACGATTGGCATTGCCGGGCCGCGAACCCTATCTTTGGAGCGTGCGGAGCCGGGGCCTGAACGCGACACCCGCCAGGCTGACCCGGGCTGCCGCGACTACCGGAGACCATCCATGCTCCACTCGAACAATGTTGTCGCGCTTCGTGCGGCCCCCCCTTCCTTCGTGCAACTTCACGTGTTGCCGTTCTGGCAACGCGCGTCCCACGCCGTGACCGTTGCTATCGAAGTCTGGCGCGATGCCCGTGCCCTCCAGCGCAAGATGATGCCGCGGCGGATCTCCGACGCCTGACCGGCTAGCGGACCATGGCCACGGCAAGGCCCAGCGCGCCGCAACCCAGGATGACCCGGATCACGCCGGCCTTGTAGCGGAACAGCGCAATCGCGGCGACCAGCCCGATCGCCACCGCCACCAGGTCGATCCCGCGGAGCCCGCCGATGCCGCCGGGCCAGAATACGTGCCAGGCGAAGAAGGCCGCCAGGTTGACGATCACGCCGACCACGGCGGCCGTCACGGCCGTCAGGGGCGCGGTCAACCGCACCTCGTCGCGCGTCGATTCAATCGCGGGACCGCCGGCAAGGATGAACAGGAACGACGGCAGGAACGTGAAGTAGGTCACGACGCAGGCTGCGGCGATCCCCGCCAGCGGCAGTAGTGCGGCGCCGAACAGCGCCTTCGTCCATCCGCCGACAAAGCCGACGAAGGCCACCACCATGATCAGCGGTCCGGGCGTGGTCTCGCCCAGCGCCAGCCCATCGATCATCTGGGCGGGCGTCAGCCAACCGAAGGTCTCCACCGCCCCCTGGTACACATAGGGCAGCACCGCATACGCGCCGCCGAAGGTCAGCAGCGCGGCCTAGGTGAAGAACCACGCCATCTCGAGCAGCGGGGAGGGTCCGCCTCCCGCGAGCCACAGCCACGCCATCGCGCCACCCCACAACACGGCGAAGACCGCGATCGTCGCGCCAAGGCGCGGCCAGCGGAATCGAGCATGGGCGGGTGCGGGCGTGTCGTCGTCGATCACCGCGGGTGCATGCGTCGACACGGTCGAGGCGTGCTTGCCACCCGGCGTAAACGCGCCGGGCGCGATGCGGCCGCCGAAATACCCGATGACCGCCGCGCCCAGCACGATGGCGGGGAAGGGGACACTGAACACGAAGATCGCGATGAACGCCAGCGCCGCAATCACCCACAGCACGCGATGCTTCAGCGCGCGCGAGCCGATGCGCCACGCGGCCTGCAGCACGATGGCCACGACGGCGGGCTTCACGCCTGCAAGGAACGCGGCCACCGCGGGCACGTCGCCATACGCCATGTACAGCCACGACAATGCGATCAGCAGGAACAGCGACGGCAGCACGAAGAGCACGCCGGCGATGATGCCGCCCCAAGTCCGATGCAATAGCCAGCCAATGTAGGTGGCAAGTTGCTGCGCCTCCGGACCCGGCAGCACCATGCAGAAGTTCAGTGCGTGCAGGAAGCGCCGCTCAGAGATCCACCGCTTTTCATCGACCAGCTCCCGATGCATCAGCGCGATCTGCCCCGC
>JANNNM010000036.1:0-5667 GCA_031398535.1 Betaproteobacteria bacterium
CGCGATCAGCGGCATCGTGCCGTTGTAGAGGATGGCGGCGAGGGTCCCGCCACCGAGGGCGAACGCCACCGGCACGCCGATGGCCAGCAGCACGATGCATCCGATGAAGAGAACGGCGATCATATTTTCACCGACTCGGGATCGAACTCGACATCGACCAGGAACTGCCGTTTCGCGATGAAGGGATGCGCCATGATCAGCAGGTGCAGGATCAGCAGGGCGAACCCGACAGGCATGGCCAGGTACACGATCCCCACCGGAATCTGCATCACCGGCGTGATCTGCCCCCAAGTCAGCAGCGCATACCGCGTGCCGATCCAGACCATGAATCCGAAGAAGCCCAGCAGAAACACGAAGATGAAGGCACGGATGGCCGGCGCGTATCGAGGCGCCGAGTCCTGCAGCGTGTCGATACCGATGTGCCCGCCGTACCGGAGCACCAGGCCCGCCCCCAGGAACGTCAGCCAGATCATCAGGTAGCGGGACACCTCCTCCGCCCAGAAAATCGATGCGTCCGTCAGAAAGCGCAACACCACGTTGGCGAACACCATCAGCGCCATCGCCGCGAGGATCACGATGACCAGCCAGCGATTGAGACTCAGCAATACACGGTCGAATGCCTGCACTCGTTCCCCTCCTTCGTTGTCGTGGCCACGCGCAGATTCGATGCGCTGTCCTCGCTCTCCGGCGAGGTCAGCGTGGTGGCCGCCCCGTAATGTATCGGGGTTCGCGCGAAATGGGGAACCGCAATGCAGCGAGGCTGCCCGGTTCGTGCGTTGGCCATTACAATTGCCCATGGCTGCGACCCCGATTTCCGTGCGCCCGCTGGCCGGGCTGAAGGTGCTGGAAATGGGCGCGCTCATCGCAGGCCCGTTCTGCGCCAAGGTGCTGGCCGAGTTCGGCGCGGAGGTGGTGAAGCTCGAGCCCCCCGGCGTGGGCGACCCGCTGCGCAAATGGCGCTACGTGAAGGACGGCACCTCCGTCTGGTGGCACGTGCAATCGCGCGAGAAGCGCTCCGTGACGGTGGACCTGCGCGCACCTGAGGGCCAGGCCATCGCACGCGCGCTGGCCGAACGCGCCGACATCGTGATCGAGAATTTCCGCCCGGGCACGCTCGAAGGCTGGGGCTTGGGCTACGACGCGCTGGCCGCCGTCAATCCCGGGCTCATCATGGTGCGCATCTCGGGCTACGGCCAGACCGGCCCGTATCACGAGCGTCCCGGCTTCGGCGTGATCGGCGAGGCGATGGGCGGGTTGCGGCACGTCACCGGCACGCCCGACCGGCCACCGTCGCGCACGGGGATCTCGATCGGCGACACGCTGTCGGCGCTGTATGGCGTGATCGGCGCGATGATCGCACTGGAGCATCGGCGCAAGACGGGGCGGGGCCAGGTCGTCGATGTGGCGCTCTATGAGTCCGTGTTCTCGGTGATGGAATCGCTGCTGCCGGAGTTCCATGCCTTCGGCGCGGTGCGCGAACGCACGGGGTCGATCCTGCCCGGCATCGCCCCGACGTCCGCGTATCGGTGCAACGACGGCAGCTATGTGCTGATCGCGGGCAACGGCGACTCGATCTTCAAGCGGCTGTGCCGCGCGATGGGTCGCGCCGACTTGGCGGAGGATCCCGCGCTGGCGCACAACGACGGCCGCGCGGCCAAGCAGGCGTGGCTCGACGACACGATCGAAGCGTGGACGGTTACGCGCTCGCCCGAAGATGTGCTCGCCGCGATGGCGGCGGCGGAAGTGCCGGCGTCTAAGATTTACGACATCCGCGACATCGTCGCCGATGCGCATTACCAGGCGCGCGGGATGCTGCGCGAGATCAGGCTTGACGATGGCGCCACGCTGAAGGTGCCCGGGGTCGTGCCGAAGCTCTCGGCTACACCCGGTGACTTCACCGGTGGCGGTCCCGCGCTCGGCGCGCACACGGATGAAGTGCTGCGTGGACTTGGCTACGATGCGGCGCGCATCGCGGAGCTGCGCGCCCGCGGCGTCGTGTAGCGGGTTACGGCCTGGCGTCCAGGCCCAGCATTCGCACGAGCATCAGTTCCGTACTCGCAAGGATGCGCCGCCGCGCCTCGGTACTGGCGATCGCGCGGGCCAGCATTACGGCACCGATGCTGCTGGAGTACACGGCCAGCACGGCCCCGCGGCGCGTCATGCCGGGCACCTCGGGAAAGCGCTCGGCGATGCGGTCCAGCAGCGCATTGGTGGCGGCCCCGAACGCGTTCTTCGTGTCGCGGTCGCTGCGCGCGACATCGGCCAGCAGCATCGTCAGCGGGCACGCGGAGTCCAGCGACGGGTCTTCCGCCTGCGCGAGATAACCGCGGATCATGGCCCGCGCCCAGGCCCGCGGGTCCTTGATCGGATCGAGGCGCCGGAACATCTGCTCGACATTGCGGGCAAGACCGTCGAACAGCGCTTCGCGCGCCAGCGCCTCCTTCGACGGGAAATGCGCGTAGAAGCCGCCCACGGTCAGCCCGGCGTCCTGCATCACCTCTTCCACCGAGGTGGCGGCGATGCCGTCGGCCTTGATGCGCTTGTCCGCCGCCGCCAGGATGCGGGCGCGGGTGGCTTCCTTGTGGGCGCTGGAATATCTTGCCATGATGACTATAATATTATTATCATGCTTTCATTGCAAGCCACGTCCAAGGAGTCCGCGCCATGTCCAACGTCATCCGGCTGGTCCCCCTGCCCGACCTGCGCCTGCGGGACGGCCGGCCGGTCATGTTCCAGGCGATCACGCCTGCTGCACGGCCCCTGATCGAACAGGCCATCGGCCAGGTGTCCATGGAATCGAGCCGGCGCCGGTTCTTCACGCCGCGGTTCCGCTTTTCGGAGCGTGAATGGGTCGAACTGACGGCCATGGACGGCCACGATCGCTATGCGCTCGGCGCCGTGGTGGCGGGGTTCGACGGCCGGCCGGAAGGCGTCGGGATTGCGCGGTTCGCGCGCGTGGCGGGTCGCAGCGACACGGCCGAGGTGGCCGTCCTGGTCGTCGATGCCTTTCATGGGCAGGGCGTGGGGCGCACGCTGCTGTCGCGCCTCGCCCGCGCGGCCATCGCGCGCGGCATCGCGCGCTTCCGCGGCATGGTGATGACGGACAACGACCCGATGCTGATCCTGTTGCGGCGCTACGCACCCGGTCTGGCGATCGCCCGCGCCGACGATCACCTCGAGGTCGAGGTGCCGCTGCCCCGCTTCGCAGCGCCTGCGTAGTCGCGCCTCACGCGCGCGGCGCGCGCAACGCCACCGTGCAACAAGCCTTCAGACGCAACGGCCGCCGTCCACCTCGAGACAGGTGCCGGTGATGAACGACGCTTCATCCGACGCGAAGAAAACGGCCGCCGTGGCGATGTCCGACGGCTGCGACAACCGGCCGAGCGGAATCGACGCCACGAACTGCGCCCGCTTCTCCGGCGTGTCCTGGCCCATGAAGTCCGCGAGCATCGCCGTTTCGCCCGCCACCGGATTGATCACGTTCACGCGGATGTTGTCCTTGGCCAGTTCCGCCGCCATCGAGCGCGACGTGACGATCGCCGCGCCCTTGCTGCCGTTGTACCAGGTCAATCCCGGACGCGGCCGCACGCCTGCCGTGGACGCGATCGTGATGAAGACGCCATTGCGGCGGCTGCGCATGTGCGGCACCGCATGCCGCGCGGTCAGGAACAGGCTCTTCACGTTGACCGCATAGATCCGGTCGAACTGTTCTTCGGTCACGTCCAGCATCGGCTGGTTCCTGTGCGTCGTGCCCGCGTTGTTGACGACGATGTCGATGCCGCCGTAGACGGCGATCGCGAAATCCATCAGCCGCTTGACGTCGGCGTCCTTGCTGACGTCACCGCTGCAGAATCGCGCCTTGCCGCCGGCATCGACGATATCGGCCACCGTGCCCTCGCCGTTCTCCGCGTTGAGGTCATTGACAACCACCTGTGCGCCCTCCGCCGCGAAGCGCTGCGCAATGCCGCGGCCGAAGCCCGATCCGGCGCCCGTCACCACGGCCGTCTTGCCTGCAAGTCTCATGGAGTTTCCTGTGTTGAAGAAGCGCGGACCGCCGCGCCGGCGCCAAGGCCGGCGGCGGATCCTGTCGCTGGTCAGTCGTGCCGCAGCACCACCGTCTTGAGGGTCGTGAATCCGTACAGCGCTTCGAAACCCTTTTCGCGGCCGTGGCCGGAATGCTTGACGCCGCCGAACGGCAATTCCACGCCGCCGCCCGCGCCATAGTTGTTGATGAAGACCTGGCCGCTGGCCAGCGCGCGCGCCATGCGCAACTGGCGCCCGCCGTCGCGCGTCCATACGCCCGCCACCAGGCCGAAGTCGGTGCCGTTGGCAAGGCGGATGGCATCCGCTTCGTCGGTGAACGACATCGCCGACAACACGGGACCGAACACTTCCTCGCAGGCAAGGCGATGGTCGGCGGGGACGTCGCGTAGCAGCACCGGCGCCAGGTAGAACCCGTCCGCCGGGGCGTCGCCCACGACCTGCCCTTGCGCCACGATGGGAATGCCATCGCGCGCCGCATCGGCCAGGAAGCCTCGCACGCGCTGCAACTGCGTGCCGCGGATCAGTGGGCCGCAATCGAGGTCCGCCAGCGCGGGGCCGGTCTGCAATGCGGCGAAGCGCTGGCCCAATCGCGCCAGCACGTCCTCATAGATGGTGCTCTGGATCAGCAACCGGCTGCCCGCCGAACAGGTCTGGCCCGCGTTCTGCACGATCGCATTGACCACGGCCGGCAACACCGCATCGATGTCGGCGTCGGCAAAGACCACCTGCGGCGACTTGCCGCCCAGTTCCAGCGTGACGGGACAATGATGTTCCGCCGCCGCGTGGGTGACGAACACGCCCGTGGCCGCGGAGCCGGTGAACGACAGGTGCTGGATGCCGGGATGCTTCGCCAGCGCCGCCCCGGCCTCGGTACCGAGCCCCGTGACGATGTTGAGCGCGCCGGCCGGCAGGCCGATATCGGCCGCCAGCATCGCAATCCGCAGCAACGAGAGGCAGGCGTCCTCGGCCGGCTTCACCACGCACGCATTGCCTGCCGCCAGCGACGCGCCGACGGAACGTCCGAAGATCTGCAGCGGATAGTTCCACGGGATGATGTGGCCGGTGACGCCGTGCGGCTCGCGCCACGTCAATACGGTGAAGCCCTGCGGATACGGAATGGTCTCGCCGTGCAGCTTGTCGCTCGAGCCACCGTAGAACTCGAAGTAGCGCGCGCACGCCGCCACGTCGGCGCGCGCCTGCTTCAACGGCTTGCCGCAGTCACGCGCCTCGAGCAGCGCGAGTTCCTCCGCGTGGTCGAGGATCGCCCGCGACAACGTGTGCAGCAGCCGCCCCTTCTCCGCGGGCGCAAGCTTGCCCCACGCGCCATCGCGCGCGCCCTGCGCGGCGCGGACTGCGGCATCAACATCAGCTGCATTGCCGCGCGCGATGGACGCGAACGGCGCGCCATCGGAGGGGTCGACCATCGGCAGCTCGGACCGGCCGGAAGGCGAGTGCCAGCGATTGCCGATGAAGTGCTGCGCCGGCGTCTTGACCGCCGGCCACGCGAGGGGCGCGTTCATGGCGGGCCTATTTCTTCGGCGTGAATTTCCACGCCAGCGTCTGCTCGTCGACCCGCGGCACGTAGACGATGCCGTCGCGCGTGGCCCACAGGCTGATCTGGAA
>JANNNM010000041.1:0-18433 GCA_031398535.1 Betaproteobacteria bacterium
GGCCTCGGTGTCAGTACCTCGATGATCGGCGTCCAGCTGTTCTCGCCCTCGGCCACCTACAACCCGACGGAAGACTTCGAATGGCTGGCCATTCTGGGGGCCTATCCCAACGCGCTGGTGGTCGGCGCCAAACGGCCCGAACGCACCCTGGACGAGCTATTGGCTACCGCGCGCACGACGGGCGCACCGCTTCGCTACGGGTCCTTCGGCGTCGGTACCGCGGGCCATCTGGCCGGCAGTTACCTGCGGCTCGAGCAGCGTGCCAACCTCGAGCATCATGTGATCGACCGCCCGGACGACGGGTACGCGATGTTGGCATCGGGCCAGCTCGATGTCATCTTCGACGGCGTGCCCAATGCGGCCGAGGCGGCACCGCGCGGCGGACATCGCATCGTCGCGGTCACGTCTGCGGCCCGCAACCCCTCGCTGCCCGACATCCCGGCCTTTGGCGAGCGCTGGGCCGGTGAAGCCTACGTCGTCTGGGTCGGCGTGGTGGCACCCAAGGGCTTGCCGCCCGACGTGTATTCGCGGCTGGCAGGTGCCGTCGGCGTGCTGGTCCTGGAGCCCAAGCATGCGCAGGCGCTGCGCGCCACGGGTCTTGCCTATATCGGCTTGAGCGGTGCGCGCGCCAAGGTCTATGTCGAGGATGAGATCGTCCGCACGGCGCGATTGATCGGCCGGATGCGCGGGGAAATCTCGCGCCGTCCCGGCAGCTGATACGGGCTTCAGCGTTCAGCGCAGCCGGTCCCGCAGCGTTGCCTGCGCCTGCAGTTCCGCATACCACAGCGCATAGCCGTCGTCGCTCGGGTGCAGCCCGTCTGCCGCGTGCAGGCGCTGCGGATCGCGGACGAAGGGGTCGTCCTCCGCTTCCTTGAACAGGTTGACGTAGACGGCGCCATTGCTGGCGGCGGATGCCCGCACCATCGCGTGCAGATCGCGCGAGCGCGACGTCATCACCCATGACAGCGGCGGGAAGAAGAACGGCGCGTTGCCGACATTGCCTGCGGGCATGACGATCACGGTTGCGGCCTTGCCGCGCGCCAGCCGCAATGTCTCGTCGACTTGCGCGCGCAACACATCCGCGCTGGTGAAGCGGATCACGTCGTTGCCGCCGGCCTGGATCAGCACCATGTCGAAACGCGTCGCAGGCGCGGCGTCGAGCTGGCGGGCGACGTCGGCAAACCGCGCCCCGTCTGCTGCGCGATTGATGATCTCGAGATTCGGATGGTCCCCGGCGATGCGTCCCGCCACGCTGTAGCGCGCGGCCGATGCGCCGGTGCCCACACCGGTGCTGTCGCCCACCACCAGCAGGCGTGTTGTGGCCCCGGGTGGACGGATGCTGAAGGGTTCGCTTGCCTGCGCCAGTTTCCGCGAATGGTCGAGGCGCACGGCTGAACATCCTGCGGCCAAAAGAACAACACCGCCTACGCCTGCCCACAGCATTGCACGCCAATTTTTCATGCGGCGATCCTGCGGTGAATCGAAGCTGCGCGCCACTGCACAGTCACCGCATCCGGTCGTCGTCCGGCTCCTACATCCGGATCAAGCATTACATCGAGGCTTGCTGAAGCATGCACGCTTGACCGCTTGTGCAACACCTAAGTGCTTGTTTGCACGCGTGGCAGCAGGTGGCACGCGCGTTGCAAATGATGGGGCATGGCCAGGCGAGTGGCGCCGGGCGTCTCAACCAAGGAGTCACACATGAACTGGGATCGCATCGAAGGCAACTGGAAACAGATCAAGGGCAAGGCCAAGGTTCAATGGGGCAAGCTCACGGACGACGACTTCGACATCATCGCCGGCAAGAAGGACGAGCTGGTCGGCAAGATCCAGGAAAGCTACGGCATCTCCAAGGATGAAGCGGAGAAGCAGGTGGATCTGTTCGGCGGTACGTTCCGCGACGAAGACTTCACCACCAAACGGTAAGGAGCACCCAATGAACCGGACCAAATTGCTGGTGGCACTGTTCGCCGCCGCGGGGCTTTCGTTCGCGGGCGGCGCCAATGCCCAGGGCACGAGCAAGGACAGCTACGACATGTCGGTGAAGAGCGCGCAGGAGGCCTACAAGGCCGAGCGCGATGCGTGCAATGCACTGAGCGGCAACGCGAAGGACATCTGCGTCGAAACCGCCAAGGGCAAGGAAGCGGTCGCCAAGGCCGACGCCGAAGCCGCCTACAAGAACACGCCGAAGGCGCGTGAAAGCGCCCGCGTGGCCCGCGCCGATGCAACGTACAACGTCGCGAAGGAACGATGCGACGATATGGTTGGCAACACCAAGGACGTCTGCGTCAAGGAAGCCAAGGCCATGCACGTCAAGGGCAAGGCCGACGCCAAGGTCGACCGCGTTGCTGCCGACACTTCGAAGGAGTCCGCGGAAAAGACGGCGGAAGCCCGCCGCGATGCCACGGTCGACAAGCGTGACGCCGAGTACAAGGTCGCGGTCGAGAAGTGCGATGCGCTGGCCGGCGCGCCCAAGGACAGCTGCGTCCGCGACGCGAAGATGCGTTTCGGCAAGAGCTGATCACGCTCCCCCTGGCAGCGATGGGCTTCTCCCCTCGCCTGTCGCTGCCGGGGTTGTGGTGCCGGGGTTGCTGTTGCAACCCCGTTTTTTCGCCGCTGGACGTTGTAGGACACGACGCTACAGCCGAATGCGCCGTCGACCGATCCCCGGGCGGGTCGCATCCCGGCAAAGTTCCAACCGCTGTCTGTTGACTTTTTCTCAACCCATCCTGACGAGGTTTCCCATGCTTCGCTATGCCGTCATTTTCTTCGTAGTCGCGATCGTCGCGGCGCTCTTCGGTTTCGGCGGCATCGCTGCCGGCGCCACCGAGATCGCCAAGATCCTGTTCTTCGTCTTCCTCGTACTGTTCATCGTTTCGCTGGTGGCAGGCATCATCAAGCGCGGGACGTGACCCATGCGATTCAATGCCCAGGAACTCACCGGTAGTCGCGTCGGCATCCGCTACGCGGTTGAACTGACCTATGAGGTCGACGGTCCGGCCGAGTTCCTGCTCAATGTGCATGCGGCGTTGACGCCGCGGCAGTCGGTGGCGGAGGAGCAGTTTTCCGTGCAGCCCGGGGTTTCCACCACGGTCGATACGGACCCCGCCACCGGCAATCGCATTGCTGCGTTCCATGCCGACGCGGGCACGGTGCGCGCGACCTACAGCGCGTTGGTGCATCTCGCCCACGACATCCGCAACCCGGACGACATCGTTGCCGAAAGTCCGGCGGCGCTGCCAGTGAAGACGTTGCGGTTTCTCTATCCCAGCCGCTATTGCCAGGCCGATCTGGTCATGCAGGCGGCGTGGGACCAGTTCGGCTCGATGCCGCGCGGCTACACGCAGGTAGCGGCCGTGCGGGCCTGGGTTGAATCCGGCTTGCGCTTTGCGCCGGGCGTATCGTCAACCGCGACTTCGGTCGTGGATACGCTGCGCGACCGAGCCGGCGTGTGCCGCGATTTCGCGCATGTGATGATCGCCTATTGCCGTGCGCTCAACTATCCGGCGCGCTTCGTGACGGGCGTCGACTACGGCGCCGCACCCGAGCTCGGGCCGCCCGACTTCCATGCCTATGTGGAGGTGTTTGTCGGCGGCGCGTGGTTCGTGTTCGATCCAACCGGCATCTCGCCGGTCACGAGCCTCATCCGCATCGGCACCGGCCGCGATGCTGCGGACGTCTCCTTTGCCACGATCTTCGGACCCGTGCGCACCGGCATGCCTCTCGTGACGATCTCGGCCGTGAACGATCCTGCCAACGGCCTGGTGCCCCCGGTGACGACCCAGCTGGCCGTTTCCACGGCCGAGTGATCGCGCGCGGTACGGTTTGCAGGCGAGGCTGACGCCTCGCCTACAAACGCCTTGATCTTCGACCTCTATTCAGTGGCGGCGGCAACCACCGGCACCAACGGCACGCTGACCTCGATGCGGGTACCGCCCTCCCCACGCCGGCCGATCGTGAACTCGCCGTGCAACGCGTGAACGCGCTGGCGCATGCCGGTGATGCCGTGCGACAGCAGGTTGCCCTGGTCGGATTCATTGATGCCGACGCCGTCGTCGTCGATCACCAGCGAGATTTCACCGCCCCCGACCAGCATCTCCACGCCGACATTTTTCGCGCGGGCGTACTTGACGATGTTGGTCAGCGCCTCCTGGACAATCCGGTACAGCGCGATCGCCGTGCCCGGCGGAATGGTGCTGTCGTCATCCGGGGTCTCGATCGTGCATTGCAACCCGGCGCGGTCGCAGATCTCGTGAACCTGCCAGTCGAGTGCAGCGGCCAGCCCCAGGTTGTCGAGCAGCGTGGGACGCAGGTCCTCGATGATGCGGCGCTTGATGTTGACGCCGTCGTCCAGCGCGGCCTGCGCGCGCGCGAGCTTGGCCGCGTAGACCGGATTTTCCTTGATCAGGCGCTCCTCGACCCACGCGACGTCCATCTTGGCGCTGACGAGGATGCCACCCAGTTCGTCGTGAATATCACGGGCCAGCTTCGACTTCTCGTCCTCGCGTACCACCTGCAAGTGGTTGGAGAGGTCCGAGAGCTGCACCGTGCGGTCCTCGACCAGCTGCTGCAGTCGCGAGGCTTCGCCGGCCAGCTGCAGGCGGCGCTCCTCGCGCTGCCTGGCGTCGCGCCGGGCCAGCAGCCAGACCACGAGCAGCAGCGAGACGGTGAAGGCCGTCATCAGCTGCATGCCGAAGCGCGCGAAGGCGATATCGGAATTCCATTGCCGCGTGGCGGCGTCCACCTGGCCCCGGTGCTGCGAGGCCATGTCGTCCACCTCGGCACGGATCTGGTCCATCGTGCGCCGTCCGATGCCGGTGTTCATAAGTTTCAACGCAGGCTCGGCGCCCTCGGACCGGTAGAGCGCCAGCGTGGCCTCGAGTTCCGCCAGTTTCTTGCCCACGAGGCCCTGGAAGCGCCCCACGCTCTCCCGCTGGGCCAGTGTGCCATTGGCGACCAGCAATTCGCGCAGGCGGCTGAAGGCCTCGTCGAGGCGCGGCAATGCACGGTTGTACGGATCGAGGTATTCCTCCTTGCCGGTCAGCATGTGGCCACGCTGCCCGGTTTCGGCATCGATGACGAGCGCCAGCGTCTCGTGCAGTGTCGACTGCATGATGACCGCGGCGGCCATCTGCCGGTTGGCGGATTCGAGGCTGCGGTAGCTCAGTTCCGCGTAGACCGCGATGGCCAGCGAAACGATGATCCCCATGACCAGCGGGATCACGATCTTGATCGGGAAGGGGGATTTCACGCGAATTGCACGGGATGGCGTCGGACGGGAGGACCACTATACGCAACCCGCCACGGCCCCTCCAATGCGCCGGGGCGCGTCGGCGATTGTCCTACAGGCGTATCGGTGTTGCGCCTACACAACCGGCCGGTTCCCGGTTTTAAGCTGGGGGCAGTGGTTTGAAGCCATTGCAATCTCTCCCCTCCGCTCCACCCTTGGTGGGCGGATTTCAGGCGCCGCGTGATTACGCGGCGCTTTTTTATGGGCGCCGTTCGCGTGCAACCTCGGGTCAGCGCGGAACCTGCGACGTTTCGAGGCCTGTCGGGTGCGGCGCCAGCGCGCCACCTTCGTTTTCCCACGTTTCCACGGGCTTACGCGGTGGCTTCGGCACGGCCTGCGCCGGTGCGTAGCGGTTGTCGAGCCAGCGGCGCATGGCCCACGACGCGGTGGCGGCAACGGCCGCAATGATGGCGGTTTGGAAGATTTTCTTCATGGTGGCTCCTTCGATGTCGGGGGTGGTCATCGCGCGCGGTCCGGCATCCCCATGCGGGGACTCGGCCGGGCAACGAGGTTACTTCTTCGCGGGTTCGAGCGACGGCGACGAGTGATTGTTGCCCTGGCCCGCCATGGGCATCGACTTCGATTCGTCTTCCTTCGTCGGCTTGTCCATCGGTGCCGTCGCCGCACTGTCCTTCGCGGTCTCGGAAGGGGAAACGCCCGTCGCGGTGGGCAGCGGCGTGGGAACGGCCGGCACCACCGGTGCAGACGCGGCAGGCGGCGGGATCGGAGCGGGCTTCGATGCCTCGTTGCAGCCGGCAACCACACCGGCCATCAGCAATACGGCGAGACAGGCAAGCGGGCGTTTCATGGGAACTCCTCGGTGAGCGGTCCCCCATCGTGCCGCGTTGGCGTAGGACTTGCCACACCGCGGCCCCGCAAAGTGTTGTAGGACAAGGCTGACACTGGCGGAGGTTCCTGCAGCGCGGCGTGGTGCGTTTGGCGGCGCCCCGGCAGGCGCCCGCGGCGCGGCATGCGCAAGTTCCTGATCCTGCACGCGTCGTGAGACGCAAGCCGATGGCACGTCGAATGCATAGGCGGCATCTGCTCCGCCGTTCAACATCAAATATCCATCTCCGCAACATCACCCTGGAAGACACCGGGCACTGAGAACTAGAATCCACCATGATCCACATCGAACCGGGCCTGTATGTTCGCGTACATCAACTTCCTTCCCGTCCGCATCCGCTGCCACTCGAAAGCGGGTTTTCGACGGACGTCGCCTACCGGGTTCTTGGCTTGCACAGTCCGTCGGAGACCAGCGAGTGCTATTTCATTCTCTCGAACGATCGGGATGAAACCTGGTTTATTTCAAACCGGCATTTTCGCGTCGTCGGCTTGTATCCAGAACAGCGGGCGTTGCATTTCCCAGTCCGGGTTGAGTCCCGGGATCGGCTTACAGCCTAGGATGAGGGTCACAACGACCGACGGGATTGTCGCGATGGGGTATTGAACGGGTCGGGGATCAGGATCACGCGGCTCGGGGGCGCGATCCACCCACGTGCCATCACGGGTGACGCCCCGTAGGCACGTGCTTCGAAGGCCACCGGCTTCGACCCAAGCCTTTCACCATTTCGCTCCCCCCAGTGAATGGCCGCGGCCGCGGTGACAGCAATGAACGCCAGTTCAACACCCGTGAATTTCGTCGCCATGATCCTGACTTTCCTTAAAGCGGGATCGGCCCCTTGCAGGCGTCAAAGGCCCGAGGTCGGGGCCGACCTCGGGCGATGTTCAGGCACCTGCGAGGGAACGGTCGTCCGTCGGGTAACCCGATTGATGTTGACGGAAAGTGGTCGTGCTTTTGCCGGTGCTCATTCGGTCGACGACCGCCAGGACCAACACGGAACCGATGATCCAGAGGGGCAACAATGCATCCATGATCGATCTCCTTGAAGTTTGCGCAGGCGACGTGCCAGCGACGGTCCAAGGTTAAGGGGGCCCGTTTCGGACGGAAGTAGGCGCTTGGAAGAAAGGGATGTCGGAGGCCCCCGCAAGGTGCCGACGGGTTCGCTCTGGCATGGCCCTACACTACCCAGCCGGGACGAGCGTTGCGTTCATCCGGAGCGGGGCCATGCCGCAGCAGCCGACCGCTCATTCACAGGTCGACCGCTTGCAACAGCCACGCCGCGACCATCCAACGACCGGATGCCAGCGTCCGGTAGACACTCTGCTGACTGGGGTGCAGGAAGCAAGGCCGCGAGGCCATGCACAGGCCCGTTCCGCCTTCGATCACCCGGTGTGTCGTTTCGTGGATCGAACGAGTATTTCCTTCAGATTGGTATAGATAACGGGCTTGGTCAGGTGTCGATCGAAACCTGCCTCGTGTGCGCGTCGAATGTCCTCCGGCTGACCGTATCCGGTGAGCGCGATCAAGTAGGGGTGGGTTCCGTCGGGTCGAGCGCGAATGGCGCGCGCCACATCGTAGCCATTCATTTCGGGCAGGCCGATGTCGACCAGGACTACGTCGGGGGAATGGAACTCGAACTTCGCCACGCCGTCCGGTCCGTTGGACGCGGTCTCGACATTATGATGATCCAATTCGAGCAGCATGCGCAGCGTCTCCCGTGCGTCCTGCTGGTCTTCGATCACCAGCACGCGCGCCGGCGTGCCTGCAGGCGCAGCGTCTTCAGATCGGGGGTTGGGAGCATCTTGTGGTGCTGCCTTCGGCAACCGGATCGTGAAGGTGCTGCCCTGGCCCGGCCCCGCGCTGTGCGCATGCAAGGTACCACCATGCGCTACTGTAAGACGCCGCACCAGGGCGAGGCCCAGGCCCAAGCCACCTTTCGCCCGGTCGAGGGTTTGATCGCCCTGCACAAAAGGTTCGAACAGCGTAGGCAACAGCGCGGCCGGAATTCCCTCGCCATCGTCGGTCACCGTCAACTCGACCGACTCGCCCAGTTCTGCAACGTTCAAGTTGATGGTGTGCGCACCGTACTTGTGGGCGTTGTCGACGAGATTCTCGATGATCTGCCGCAAGCGGGTGACGTCTGCATTCACCAACGCGTGTGAGCCGCCGACGCTGATTGCCACCTCGCCGCGCAGGGCGCCTGCGTATTGGGCAGCGACGCCTGCGGCCACGTCAAGCAGCGAAACCTTGTGTACATCCAGGTTCATTTTGCCGTAAACCGTCCGTGCGACATCCAGCAGGTCGCACAGAAGCCGCTGCAGGTGATCGATCTGGCGGCCGATGATGTTGACGGCCTCTGCGCGCACGGGCAGGGGAGTCTCCTCACGCCGCAGAATCTCCACGCCCGCCGATATGGATGAAAGCGGATTGCGGAGTTCGTGGCCCAGCGTTGCCAGAAACTCATCCTTGGAACGGCTGGTCTCCTCGGCTGCCATCCGTCTGGCGATTTCGCGCGAGAACTGTCCCGCCACCTCGGTCTCTCGCCGGTTGTGGCGGCGCACCGCCGTCGCTGCCGCGAGCAGCACAACCGCGGCCAGTAGGCACACCAGCGCAAAGGCCAACATGGTATGTCGCCAGGTGGCCCAGATTGCGGCATACGAGAGACCGTACGACGCGTACAGCGGGTATTCGCCGATGCGGCGATACGCGTAGAGGCGCGTCACGTCATCGCCGGAGCCGTCCTCGGTGAATGTGCCCGCTACCGGATCGGCTGCGATCGCTTCCCTCAGGCCCCCTCGGAAGTGGGGCAGCACCGGGCTTCCGGCGCGCGGCAATTCCGGAACGCGCGCCAGCACCAGACCGTCTGCGCGCACCAGCGCCACCGAATCGGTCGGCGTCTCGACCATCGACTTGTAGAAGTTCTCGAAATAGCCCGGATTGACCGACACCGAAACAACCCCGTTGAACGCCGCGTCAGGGGACGTCAGGCGACGGGTAAAGCTGAAGTATCGCTGCTTGTTGATGCGTCCGATGTCAGGGTCGCTGATGTGCAATTCTCCCTGCTTGCGCAGCTCTTCATAGAACGGCCGGCCCCTCATGTCGGTGGGCGCAAGTGGAAATATCAGGCTGCTGTTCCCCTCGCGACCCGTGGGGCCGACAACGAAAATAGTGTTGATATCGTCTGCGTTCCTGATCAGCCCTTTGAAGAATTCATGCAGTTGCCGGGAAGAACTGATGTCCGCCCATGTCCAATCCATCAGGTATTTGTCGACAGCGTTGATGATGAGGTCGTGTGCACGAAACGTACGCAGCGCGTGTTCCGCCAACGCTTGCGCCGCCCGCTGGGCACGCAATTCGGCATCGTGGCGCGCCTGGGCGAAACTGAACAAGCCCATGGCGACAAGCAGGATCATCGGCACCAGCACGGCCGCACCAAACGGCAACCATGAGGCGCAACACTTTTCCGAAGTACCGGCGGCGGGCATCGGCATTCTCGAGTCGGGCACGGGCGAGTTTCAGGCGTTTCGCGAGGCTTTGATTCGCAGATGTTACAACAGGGCATTCGCGCGGCTCGCCTATACTCAATGAGCGTGCCCGAGGAGCCTGGTTCCAGTGTCCATCAACGACTACGATTTGCTGCGCTTCATTCACATTCTGGGCGTGATCCTGCTTCTCGGGAATGTCACGGTGAGCTCCATCTGGAAGGTGTTTGCAGATAGGACCCGCGATCCTGCGATCATGGCATTCTCGCAGCGTCTCATCACCTATACCGACTGGACGCTCACGCTGGGTGGCGTGCTCATGATCATTGTAGGTGGTTACGGCATGGTTAGCGTTGCCGACGTTCCGCTCATGCAATCGACGTGGCTCGTGGCAGGGCCGTTGCTGTCCTGGTCTCGGGCACGATCTGGCTCGTGAACCTGGTGCCGATCCAGGCGAAGCAGTCGCGGTTGGCGCGGGAGTTTCGCACCACGAATACGGTTCCCGAACAGTACCGGATGCTGAGTCGCCGATGGCTCGTCTGGGGGATCCTCGCTACTGTGCCGCTGGTGGTCGCGACGTGGTTGATGATCGTGAAGTGAGCCGCGCACGCGTGGCAGTAGGATTATTGCCGGGTGGTGATCGAAGGGGTGAAGCGGTTCCGAAGGAATTTCGCCGACACGCGTTTCCGATGCTGTCCGGCGTGCTGTAGGTATGTCCCGCCGAAACGAGAGGTGACGACGTCTTCTGAAGGACGCCTTACAAAAAAATCACGTGCCTGCGCGACGAGTCCGCGAAATGGGGAACACCAACGCACTATTCGCCTATTGATCAGCCGCGCCACGACGGCCTGTTTTCATCTGCCGGCGGATACGGGCGAACGTCTTGTGCAGATCCGTACTCTGACTATTGACGTAGCGAAAAGACGGATCGAGTATCGATTTCATCGCATGTCCCCTGACATTTGTGGATGGACGCATCAAGTCCTATAGGCATGATCTGCGCCATAATCCTACGCCCGGCGACTCTCGTTTCCAGCCAGCGGCCAGCGCATTCGGTTGTAGGACGGGCGCCACCCGTTCTCCGCGTCAATGTGGTGCCGCGTCGGTGCGCACCTACTGCGCCTCGCGAGAACTTCTGATTTTCCCGCGGTTACAGACTCAGCAAAGTGCGTGTGTCCAGCCCATTCGTGGCCAGGATCCACTAATCAATGGAGATGACAATGAATTCAACCGTCAAGGAAATGCAGCGCGACGCCAATGCGTCCCCCAATCTCGACCCCATCACAGGCGCGCCGGGTGCGCATCCCGTCGGCACCGGACTCGGCGCCGCAGCAGGGGGTGTGGCGGCAGGCGCTGCGGTCGGCGCAGTTGCGGGCCCGGTAGGTGCGGTTGCGGGCGCGATCGTGGGTGCAGTGGTCGGTGGCTTGGCCGGCAAAAGCGTCGCCGAGTTGATCGACCCGACGCGCGAGGACGCCTATTGGCGCAAGAACTATGCAACACGCCCGTATGTCGCGCCGGGTGAAAGCTACGATCAGTACGGTCCGGCGTATCGCTTCGGTGTCGACACCTACCCCGAACACCAAGGCCGGCAGTTCGACGAAGTGGAAGATACGTTGCGTAGCGACTGGCAGACCGCCCGCGGAACGTCCACGTTGTCGTGGGACAAGGCCAAGTACGCCACGCGTGATTCGTGGAATCGTCTGAGCGACACGGTGGAGCGCGCCATTCCCGGCGACTCCGACCGCGACGGCAAGTAAAAAGCAATCAACCCACCGGCGGGAAGGTTCGCATCTGCGTTCCCTCCCGTCGCCACGCGCGGCCGGCCAGCGCGAACCCCTGAACACGGAAGCTCGACGAATGGAAACCTGGTTGCCAATGCTGCAATGGCCGGCAATGGCGATCACCGTGGCGGCGGCATGGCTCGTGGGATCGTCGAGCAAGCCTCGCCGAAGTGCAGGATTCTGGCTGTTCCTGGCCAGCAACTTGTTATGGTTGATCTGGGGGTGGCACGACGGCGCCTACGCGCTGATGGCGTTGCAGGTGGCGCTTGGTTACCTCAACATCCGGGGCGCGGCCAACGCCACGCCGTCGACCTGATGCCTTGGCATCAGTGGCGTGACGGCAGGCCTGGCATCGCGGGAACGAGCAAGTCGAGAATCTGCTGCGGGTCTGCCGGCTTCACCAGATGGTGATCGAACCCGCTTGCCGCCGTCTCCTTGCGATGGGTGTCCTGCCCCCATCCCGTCAACGCAATGAGGACGACCTTGGCCAACTCCGGTTCGGCGCGAACTTGTCGCGCCACCTCGAAGCCACTCATGCCCGGCATGCCCAGGTCGACGATCATGACATCGGGCCGATGATCGCGCGCCTCTGCAAGGGCCTGCAGGCCGCTGGTCGCCACTCGGACCGAATGTCCTGCCATGCGGATCAGCGCGGCGGTGGTTTCGGCGGCATCGACGTTATCATCGGCCACGATGACGTTGCGCACCGCGCATCGATCGCGATCCGCCACGGGCGCAACGGGTTGAGGCAACGTAGTGGTCGGCGCCGGGATGCGCGGCAGGCCCACGACAAACTCGCTGCCCTTGCCGATTCCGGCACTGCTGACCCGGACATATCCCGATTGCAGGTCCATCAATTGTTGAACCAACGCGAGGCCGATGCCCAGGCCACGCTGGCGCTCGCCCGGGCCTGCGGCCTGCTCGAAGGGGAGGAATACGCGGGGCAGGAAATCGGCGTCTAGACCGATCCCATTGTCGCGAATGGCGATGGTGACCTCATCGGCGTGCGCGCGTTGTTCCACCTCAACGTGCCCCCCCCGCGGGGTGAACTTGAGGGCGTTGACGAGTAGGTTCGACAAGACCTGCAACATCCGGGCCCGATCGGCGTTCACCCAGGCTTCGGCCGGGGCCGATGTCACATTGATCGATAGTCCGGCCTCCGCAAAATCGCGTTCCGAGGATGCCACGGCGTCCGCCAGTACTTGAGACAGGTTCATGGGTGCTAGTGACACATCGATCTTGCCGTGATTGATCCTTGAAATGTCGAGAAGATCATCCACCAGCCGCGTGATCTGATCGACTTGCCGCTTGACTACCTCCCCGGCGCGCTGCGCAACATCGCCCACGTTGCCCGCTGTGTGCTGGATCTCCAACGCATTCCGGAGCGATGCGAGCGGATTGCGCAGTTCGTGGGCCAGCGTGGCCATGAACGCGTCCTTGCGGGAGTCCACTTCCCTCAGCCGTGCCTCGATCGCCTTCAATTCGGAAACGTCATAGAAGCATTCGATCGCGCCGATGACGACATTGCTCGAGTTGCGCACCGGGACGGCGCTGACCATCAGCTTAGCGGCGGTCCCGTCGGTGCGGACAACGGTCGTTTCGCGTTCGGCGGTGACCGTGCCGAACTGCGCCGCGCGCAGCAACGGCGTCGGTTCACCACGGGAATCGGGTGTGGGAAGGATGTGAGGCGTCGGCCCATCCTGTGATGGGCCGACATGCAGATCCTTCGCCTGACGGCTTGACGCCAGTACGCGGAAATCCGGCGCACCCCCACAGATCACGATGCCAAGGGGCACGTTGTCCAGGAGTGTTCGCAGCAGGATGTTGCCGGCTTCCGCCTCCTTCGCCCGTTGCGCTTCCGACATTTCCGCACTGCGCATGCGCGCCCCCATCCAAACGATGAGCAGCGACACGGACAGGTAAAGCACGAACGCCACCAAATCGTTTTGTTTCGGGAATCCAAACGCGAAGCGCGGTTCCATCAGGAAGAAATTGACGGCGCCATACCCCAGCAACGTGCACGCCACGCCGGGACCGAATCCACCGAACCAGACGGCCAGCATCACGGCAGGAAGCAGCGTGATGAATGGAACGGCGTCACCAAGCACGGGGTCGAGCGCCCAACGCACCAGCAAACCCAATATCGCAGCTGCCAGCGCAATGCCGTATCGGTAGAAGACATCCCGGGCGGTGGCGGGAGGTGGCGCTGCGCTTCGAACCGGCGCCAATGCGGCAGCCGTGGCGGCGCGGGCGACGGACTCCGCCAACGCGCGTGCCTGCCGTCCGGCGTAGTACACCAAACCCAGGAACAACACGATGCCGGTCAGCACGAAGCCCAGAACAGGCCCGGTCCGCGGCCAATCTCCCGCAGGCGCCCCGATGGCCACGGTCCATTGGCTGACCGGCGTGCGGGCGAAGGCGGCGCGCAGCTTGACGCCATCCCTCGCGATGCCTTCAGTCACGCCACGGGGCGCTTGGCGGGCGGCGTCTACCAGCCACCGGCCAGCGGGCATACCCACGGCGCTGGCATTGTCGCGCGATTGCGCCACCACGGTCCCTGCGTTGTCCACGATGATTCCAAAATGTTCCTGCGGCATGTCGAACTGCTCCAAGAGCTTGGCCACGGACTCGGCAAACGTGCCCATGCCCAGGACGGCGCTGACCTTGCCTTCGCGCACCAGGGGGACGTACACCGATACCAGCGGCTTGCCCGCCGTTCTCCCCACAAACAGGTCGGAGACCCCGGGCTTGCCGGAGACGACTGCTTCATGCAGTGCGCGCGATGCGGGAACCTGGGGGATGGGCTCGTTCCATGCGAAGCGCGTGTTCATCCGTTGGACGCCCGACGGATCGAACAACACGATCCAGGTGCCGTTGCGATCGGCGACGCGCTGCGCAAAAGCATGGAAGCCCTTGTCGTCACCCTGCGCCAGTGCAGCAGACTCGGCAAGTGTCGACAGTGCGACCATCCGGACGCCCAGAAACTGATCGACGGCCAACGCCAGGGCGGCGGTGGTGTCCATCAGACGCGTCTCCGTACGGGCGCGCTCCTGTTCACCGCTCCAGACCAGTACACCCGTTGCAAACAGGGCAAGCGGCACGAACACCGCCGCCAGCAGGCGGGTGATATGCGCGGAAACCGAGATCGTCTGCACCGTGAAACCTTCAGGGGGCCGTATCGTTCATGGACCGTGACCAGGCGCCCGCAGAGCACTGGCCGCCGCTCTCGCACTCGAATTGCATCATAGGTGTTTTCTGCGGCGCGTTCCCGCGAGGGTCACAGCGGATCGCGAGCCCGCGGAAGCACAACCGTGAATTCTGCGCCCTGGCCGAGGCCGGGACTTTGCACATCGAGCGACCCGCCATGCAGGACCACGAGCCGCCGCGCCAGCGTCAGGCCCACCCCCAACCCCTGCTGCGCCCGTTCCACCGATTGATCGGCCTGTTCGAACAGATTGAAGATGCGGGTCGTGGTGTCCGGCGCGATGCCGATGCCGTTGTCCGAGATGATGATGTCGACACTGTCCGGGTGCCGGTTCAAGGCAATCCCGATGTGGCCTTCCGGCGGCGTGAACTTGGCCGCGTTGTGCAGCAGGTTGCTCACGACCTGCACTAATCGGATGGCGTCACCCCGCAGGGGCAGCGGACGGTCGAGGCCGGTCATGGTCAGGTGGTGCCGGCGTTCCACCATGGCGGGCGTCACGCTCTCCACCGCAGCTTCGATGACGTCAACGAGGTCGATCTCCGCGACGCGAAGTACGAGTTTGTCGGTGGCGATCCGGGATACGTCGAGCAGGTCATCGATCAGGCGAACCATCTGCCGGACCTGGCGCCCCATCATGTCGAGGACCTTCCCCGACTCGACGCTGTTTTGCGCAGGAAGCTTCAGCAGCACCAGCCCGTTGGCCAAGGGCGCGAGCGGGTTACGCAATTCGTGCGCCAGTGTTGCAAGAAACTGATCCTTGTTGCGATTGGCGGCTGTCAACGCGTGCTCGGCGGCAGTACGCACGGCCATTTCGGCTTGCAGCACCTGGTTGGATTTGGCGAGCGCCTCGGTGCGGTCGCCAACTTCCACCATCATTTCGTTGAATGCATCCACCAGGACATTGATCTCGCGCGTATCGGTTCGTGAAACACGCAACGAAAAATTGCGGTCGGTCATCACCTGCCGCACGACATCGGTCATCGACAGGATGGGGTCGGTGATCCGTGTCTGCAGGTAGGTCGAGAGCAGGACCGCGACACACCCGCTGGCGAGCATCACCGCCGCCAGGATCAGCAGATAGCTCTCAAGACGCTTGCGTACGTCGTAGCGGTAGCTGATGGCGACGGTGCCCACTACTTCGTCCTTCTCCACGATCGGCCTCGCGAGCCGGATCTCGTCGCCCTCGATCACCACCGTTTCCCCCGTGTGTGTGTCTGGGGGCTTGGGGGGCGGTGATTCGGGCCGGATATAGCTTGCGAAGAGTTCACCATTGAGCCTGTAGATCGCGGCGGCGACCAAGGCGGGCCTCGCGTGGAGCACGGCCAGGTTTTCGCGTGCCGCCTGCGGGTCGTCGAAGACCAGCGCAGGGGCATTGGTGCGACCCAGTATCTCGGCCTCGGTGATCAGGTCTGCCGTGATGGCTTGACGGTACGCCTGCGCGTCATAGGCGACCAGCGTGGCCATCGCCACGGCCAACGTTGCAAAGGTGGTCACCAGCACTACGGCGATGACACGACCGCGCAGCGATTGGGGCAAGAGCTTGATCACTCGCCTCCTGCGCGGACGGACCGGGCCACGGCCAGCAGCCGCGAACTGAGCTTGATGCCCGCGCGTTCGGCGGAGGCGGTATTCACGTCGAAGCGAACGCGCCCGTCGACCACCACCATGTGGATCGCGCTGGGAATCCCCGGTACCCGGTCGCCTTCGCTGATGACCAGCATCGGGTGTTGTGAGACGGCGGCGGCCATTGCCGCAGGCAGCGGTGTTTCGCCGCTGCCCACGAAGAGCACCTGCAGACCGGTCAGCGCGTCGCCGCGGCGCACGGTTCGCACCTCCAGGGGCCGGCCGGCACTGGAGCGTGAACCGGCCAGTGTCCGCAGCTCCCGCTCGATGCCTTCGGCCCCGTATACCCCGATGACATAAGGTGCGTTCGCGTCGGCAAAGGTCGCCGCCGGCCACTCCACGTAGCTCAGGAACTTGTAGAGGAATGCGGCCTTGACCGCGCGTTCGAGCGTGGGATCGGGCGCCGCCATTGCCGTACCGGTTCCCAGCACCACCACGCACGCGGCCATCCTGACCGCCCGTTCCAGTGGACGCCAGCGGTCCCACGCAACGCGCGCCAGCGCGCCCCAGCGGTGAATCAGGGCGTCCACAGGAAGGCCAGGAAATAGCTTCGCTGGATTTCCGCGCGGTTGGTGGGTGACCCCCATTCGGCGTGCTGCGGATCGGCAAGATTCTGGCCCGACACCGAAATTTCCAGCTCGCGCGACGGCCTCCACGCGACGCGGGCCCCGATCGACGTGTACGCGGGCACCGCCGGCAACGGCAGGGCTGCAACGCGGCGCGCGAACACGTCGACGTTGACGTCGGGGGTCGGGTCCCAGCTGGAGCGCACGTTCCACTGCACGGATGGATCGTTGCCGAGCGATTGTTTCCCGCCGATGTCGACTGCGCCGGGCTGCAACGACCAACGCTCCCGCAGCGCCGTCACGCCGGCGAACAATTGCCAGTTGGCGAGCACCCGCCAGGTACCCCACGCCTCCACACCAGTATTGGTGCCCTGGAAGCCGTTGGCAAAAATGGCGCCGCCAGGTTGTGGAACAAGGCTGCGCAGCCTTTCATAGTCGGTGAGGAAGACGGTTGCTGTCATGGTCGCCGAGGCTCCCAACTCTCCCCGGTAGCCGATTTCGTACACGTTGGCCACCTCGGAGTCGAAGGTGGCGTTGCCGGCGACCACGTAGGGAGGATTCCCCGGCGCATAGAACTCGCGGTCGATGCGCGAGGGGGAGCGCACGGCCCGCGATGCTGCGGCCCACACCATCTGGCCTTTCTGCGGTTGCCAGGCCACGCGCACATTGGGCAGGAACTCGAAACCCGTGTAGACGTTGCGTTCGGCCTTGACACCGACGATGAAATCGATGGTCTCGGATACTTCAATCTGGTCCTGCACGAAGATGTTGGACCACCGGAGGTTGCGCTGCGCGGGCAGGAAGGCCTGCGAAGGCGAATTGGTGACATCGTCACGCGCAAACCGGTAGCCCGCGCCGACCACCAGTTCCTGGGCATTGCCGATGCGCGTCGCGTACTGCGCTTCGATGTCGAACGTGTTCAGCTTCTCCTTGAAGACTCGGGGATGGTCGCGATAGGTGTAGTCGTAGTAGGCCTGGACGCGCGTGAGAGGGCCGTCGGACCAGCGGCGGTTCCAGGAACCCAGCAGATTGGCGCCTGCAATCTTACGGGCGGCCACTGGCTGATCGATTTCGCCGGTGTAGGCATCCCCCTGCGCCGTGATCATCTGGTCTGGTTCGGTCCAGTCCGATCGAAATCCTGCCTGCGTCCGCGTGGAAGCGTCGATGATCGGCGTCCCGTTGGCGAATTGGCTGTTGTCGCGACGGAAAGACTTGGCGTAGCCCCGGAAATACGCCGGCCCCGACTTTCCCCCGTAGCGGGCTGCGCCGCCATATTCCTGGTTGCCACCGCCTGCCGCCAACAACCCGCCCTGGGTCTCCTGCGCTGTGCGCGTGATGATGTTGATGACGCCATTCACGGCGTTGGCGCCCCACAACGTCGCGCCCGGGCCGCTTACCACCTCGATGCGGTCGATGTCCTCCAGCAATACGTCCTGCGCTTCCCAGAAGGTTCCGGAAAAAAGCGGTGAATAGACGGTGCGGCCATCGATCATGACCAGAAGCTTGTTCGCCAGTACGTTGTTGAAGCCGCGCGCGCTGATGGCGTACTGGTTGGCGTCGGCGCGCGCCACGGTGAGCAGCGGCGACAGGCGCAGCGCCTCGGGCAGCGTGGTCACGCCGGCGCGGCGGATGTCGTCGTTGG
>JANNNM010000047.1:0-15690 GCA_031398535.1 Betaproteobacteria bacterium
GCATTTTACACAACGTTCGTGATCACGGTGTTGTTGTTCAGCATGGACTTTTTCGACCGCAATCCAAAACACTAACTCTACCTATCCCCATGGCGGCCGCCGGCTACGCATCCCCCTCCGAGTACATCAAGCATCACCTGACGTTCCTGCAGAAGCCCGTCGGCGAAGGCAGTTTCTGGACGATCAACGTCGATACGCTGGTGATGTCCGTCCTGCTCGGCTTCGTGGGCCTCGGCTTCATGTGGCTGGCCACGCGCAAGGCCACGGCCGGCGTCCCGTCGAAGCATCAGGCGTTTGTCGAGCTATGCATCGAGTTCGTCAACGACCAGGTCAAGGGCATCTACCACGGCGAGTCGAAGTGGGTGGCCCCCGTTGCCCTCACGGTGTTCGTCTGGGTGTTGTTGATGAACGCGATGGATTTCCTGCCGGTGGACATCATGGCCGCCGTCTACGGCTTCTTCGGTCTCCACAACTGGCGCAGCGTGCCCACGGCGGACGTCAACACCACCTTCGCGCTGGCGCTCACCATCTTCGCGCTGATGATCATCTTCGGCATCCGGGCCAAGGGCCTGGGCGGCTGGACGAAGGAACTCTTCGTTGCGCCCTTCGGCAACCACTTCCTGCTGTGGCCCTTCAATTTCCTGTTCCAGCTCGTGGAGTTCGTGTCGAAGCCGCTGTCGCACAGCCTGCGGCTCTTCGGCAACATCTACGCGGGCGAAATCATCTTCCTGCTGCTCGGCATGTGGGCCGCCAGTGGCCTGGTCGGCACCGTGTTCAGCGGCGTGCTGAACCTGGGCTGGGCGATCTTCCACATCCTGATCGTGCTGCTCCAGGCGTACATCTTCATGATGCTCACGGTTGTGTACCTGGCAATGGCCGAAGAGCACCACTAGGCACCCCGTTCACCGCATTGATCGCGCATTGATCATTTCCCCGCTTCGCTTCCGCTTACTTTAACGACACCCGCAATCGAAAGGAATGCACCATGGATAAGGTTCAAATGCTGTCGATGATCCAGGCCTACACCGCCGTTGGCATCGGTCTCATCATCGGCCTGGGCGCGCTTGGCGCGTGTATCGGCGTCGGCATCATGTGCTCGCGCTTCCTCGAAGGCGCCGCGCGCCAGCCGGAGCTGATGCCCCAGCTGCAAGCCAAGGTGTTCCTGCTGCTCGGCCTGATCGACGCATCGTTCATCATCGGCGTCGGCCTCGCGATGTTCTTCGCGTTCGCCAATCCGCTGCTGTCCGTCGTTCCCCAGTAAGCGCGGTCCGTCCGTACCCGTTTGCAACGCATTAAGGCGCTTTCATGAACTTCAATCTGACGCTGATCATGCAGGCCGTCGCATTCCTGGCCTTCATCTGGTTCTGCGCGCACTTCATCTGGCCGCCATTGATGCGTGCCATCGCCACCCGGCAAAAGCAGATCGCCGACGGCCTCGCGGCGGGCGAACAGGGCCGCCGCGAACTGGCCAGTGCCGAGAAGCGCGACGCGCAGATGCTGGTCGACGCCAAGGCGCGTTCGGCCGAGATCGTCGCGATGGGCGAAAAGTACAAGGCCGATGCGATCGAGCAGTCGAAGATCGATGCCAAGGCGGAAGCCGACCGCATCGTGGCCGCCGCCAAGGCGGAGATCGAGCAGGAAGTGGCGCGCGCCAAGGAACAATTGCGTGACGCGGTGGCCGATCTCGCCGTGGCCGGTGCCACGAAGATCCTGCAGAAGGACGTCGACATCAAGACCCACGCCGAGCTGCTCGCGCAGCTGAAGCGCCAGCTCTAGGCGTCACGCTGCCATGGCCGAGATCACCACCATCGCCCGTCCCTACGCGGAAGCCGCGTTCGCCCTCGCCCGCGAAGGCAACGCGCTGCCGGCATGGTCGGAGATGCTGCGCTTCGCCAGCGCGGTTGTTGCCGATCCGCAGATGGCGCGGGCCCTCGACAATCCGCGGCTCGACGGCGCGGCCAAGGAGTCGCTGCTGCTCTCCATCGCCGGCGACAGGCTCAATGCCCAGGTCCGCAGCTTCCTGCACGTCCTGGTCGACAGTGACCGGCTGGCCGCGCTGCCCACGATCGCCGTGCAGTTCGACGACCTCAAGAATGCCGCCGATGGCGTGGCCCTCGCCCTGATCGAGACCGCCTACCCGCTGGAAGGCACGGACCTGCAGGAAATGCAGGCCGCCCTCGAGAAGCGCTTCGGCCGCAAGATCGAAGCCAAGGTCGAGGTCCGTCCCGAGTTGATCGGCGGCGCGCGCATCACGGTGGGCGACACCGTGATCGACGCCACGGTGCAGGAACAGCTGCGCGCCATGGCCACGAGTTTGCGTTCCTAGACCTCCTTAACGAATCCACTTTTACCGTGACACCGGCGCCAACGTGCCGGCAGACGCGAGGAAACCATGCAACTGAACCCTTCCGAAATCAGTGAACTGATCAAGACCAAGATCCAGAACCTGGACACCGCGGCTGAAGTGCGGACGCAGGGGACGGTGGTCTCGGTTTCCGACGGCATCTGCCGCATTCATGGTCTGTCCAACGCGATGCAGGGCGAGATGCTGGAGTTTCCGAACAACACGTTCGGTCTCGCGCTGAACCTCGAGCGCGATTCGGTGGGCGCGGTGATCCTGGGCGCCTACGAGCAGATCAAGGAAGGCGACACCGTGAAGTGCACGGGCCGCATTCTCGACGTGCCCGTCGGGCCGGAACTGATCGGCCGCGTCGTCGATTCGCTCGGCCGTCCCATCGACGGCAAGGGTCCGGTCAACGCCAAGCTGCGCGACGTCATCGAGAAGGTTGCGCCGGGCGTGATCGAACGGCAGAAGGTGAACCAGCCGGTGCAGACCGGATTGAAGTCCATCGACGCGATGGTGCCCGTGGGCCGCGGCCAGCGCGAGCTGATCATCGGCGATCGCCAGACCGGCAAGACCGCGGTGGCCATCGACACGATCATCAACCAGAAGGGCAAGGACCTGATCTGCGTGTACGTCGCCATCGGCCAGAAGGCGTCGTCGATCAAGAACGTCGTCAACAAGCTGACCGAATTCGGCGCGATGGACTATACGATCGTCGTCGCCGCCACGGCCTCGGAATCGGCGGCGCTGCAATACATCGCGCCGTACTCCGGCTGCACGATGGGCGAGTACTTCCGCGACCGCGGTCAGGATGCCCTCATCATCTACGACGACTTGACCAAGCAGGCGTGGGCCTACCGCCAGGTGTCGCTGCTGTTGCGCCGCCCGCCGGGCCGCGAAGCGTATCCGGGCGACGTGTTCTACCTGCACTCGCGCCTCCTTGAACGCGCGGCGCGCGTCAACGCCGACTATGTCGAGAAATTCACCAAGGGCGAAGTCAAGGGCAAGACGGGTTCGCTGACGGCGCTGCCGATCATCGAAACGCAAGCCGGCGACGTCACGGCCTTCGTGCCGACCAACGTGATCTCGATCACGGACGGCCAGATCTTCCTGGAATCCGATCTCTTCAACGCCGGCATCCGGCCCGCCATCAACGCCGGCATCTCGGTGTCCCGCGTGGGCGGCGATGCCCAGACCAAGGTCATCAAGAAGCTGGGCGGCGGCGTGCGGCTGTCGCTGGCGCAGTACCGCGAACTGGCGGCCTTCGCGCAGTTTGCTTCCGACCTCGACGAAGCCACCCGCAAGCAGCTCGAGCGCGGCAAGGTGGTGACGGAACTGATGAAGCAGCCGCAGTACTCGCCGCTGTCGGTGGCCGAACAGGCGCTGACGTTGTTCTCCGTGAACAAGGGCTACTACGACGACGTGCCGGTGGAAAAAGCGCTGGCCTTCGAAGCCGCGCTGCGCCAGTTCATGAAGGCCAAGTACTCGGCCATCGTCGACAAGATCGCCCAGACCAACGAGCTGACCGCCGACGACGAGAAGGCGCTGGCCGCCGCGATCGAGGACTTCAAGAAGTCCGGCACGTACTGAGAATAGAGCTTAGTTGCGTACCAGGTAGCGCGAGAGAAAAGACGACATGCCAAGCACCAAAGCAATCACGACCAAGATCAAGAGCGTGCAGAGCACGCGCAAGATCACGAAGGCGATGGAGATGGTCTCGGCCTCCAAGATGAAGAAGGCCCAGGACCGGATGCGCGCGACGCGTCCGTACGTCGAGCGCACCTTCAACATCGTGATGCACATCGCCAAGGCCAACACCGAGTATCGACATCCGTTCCTGCAGCCGCGCGATGTCGTCAAGCGCGTGGGCGCAATCGTCGTCACCACGGACAAGGGCCTGTGCGGCGGCCTCAACACCAACGTGCTGCGACTGGTGCTGCAGCAGCACAAGGAATGGAAGGCCAAGGGCATCGAGTGCGACTACGTCGCCATCGGTGGACGGGGTCTGGGCTTCCTGCAGCGGATGGGCGCCAACGTCGTCTCCAGCGTCGTGAACCTGGGCGACCGGCCGCATCTCGACAAGATGGTCGGCCCGGTCAAGACGCTGATCGACGAATACATCGCTGGCAAGATCGATGAAGTCCACATCTACTTCACGACGTTCATCAACACGATGAGCCAGGAAGCGCGGCACGGCAAGATCATCCCGATTCCCGACCAGTACAGGACGCCGACCGGCGAAGTACGCAAGGCCGAGCTCTCCGAGGGTTCGTGGGACTACATCTACGAGCCGGACGCGCGGACGCTGCTCGACGGCATGTTCCGCCGCTACCTCGAGGCCATCGTGTTCCAGATGGTCAACGAGAACATGGCCTCGGAGCAGTCGGCGCGGATGGTCGCCATGAAGGCCGCCAGCGACAACGCCGGCAAGATCATCAAGGAACTGCAGCTGATCTACAACAAGACGCGTCAGGCAGCCATCACGAAGGAACTCTCCGAAATTGTCGGAGGCGCGGCCGCGGTCTCGTGACCAGTAGCGACGCGTCCGGTCAAACGAATTCGCATTCAACGAGCTTAGGACCATCCATGAATCAGGGAAAAATTGTGCAGTGCATTGGCGCGGTCGTCGACGTGGAGTTTCCGCGCGACCAGATCCCCGAGATCTACGATGCATTGAAGCTTGACGAGATTGGCCTGACGCTCGAGGTCCAGCAACAGCTGGGTGACGGCGTCGTGCGCACGATCGCGCTCGGCAGCTCCGACGGCCTGCGCCGCGGCATGATGGTCGTGAACACGAAGGCGCCGATCCTGGTGCCGGTCGGCACGGAAACCCTCGGCCGCATCATGGACGTGCTGGGTCGACCGATCGACGAGCGTGGTCCGGTAGCTGCAACCAAGACGATGTCGATCCACCGCGCCGCCCCGGCCTACGAGGAACTTGCGCCGTCGACCCTTAATTTCGCGCTTTATGCAAAAAGTCGGAATCAATTGACTTTCAAGTTAGTCAGCAATTGCCGCTAAGATAACTAAAATACTTATACAAAATCCGACTATACCGGTGACAATTCCGGCAATTGCTAATCCTTTTCCACCATATTTTGACGGGTCGTTTTTCTCATTATTTAGTGCCATTATGCCGAGTATTACAGCTATCACCCCAAGCGGAATGCCTCCCAAGAAACAACCGATTAAAACAGCAAAAATTCCTAAAATCAATGAAACGGTTGGCAAAGTTTGATTTTGCGAATTAATCCGCATCGGATAATTTGTTGGCTGATTTTGAAGATTTTGCTGATTTTGCCAAACCGCCGGCGGCTGATAGTTTGGTTGTTGTCCCCAGTTTGTCTGATTTGTAATCCGCGTCTGATCCATATAAACCGTTTTGGGTTCGTTACTTGCGGCAGATGTCAAAAAAGAGCCGTCGGTCAAACAGAAATTCAATTCATCATCAGTATAAGTTTGCCTACAGCTTGGACAAATTTTCATAAATTACCTAAAATTTTTCAGTCAGACGAAATCATTATAACGTATTTTATTGATTTTTTGTTTTCGGCAGAGAAAATTTGAGAAATTTCTATTGGAAGATTGATTCCTTTCGGTGAGTTCTAACGCTTTATCATAATCCTGCACCGCAACGTCCGCAAAATTTGATGTGCGGCGGAAATGATGCGCCGCATTTTCGGCAGATTCTTTGCACGGGTTGCGGAGTTGGCTGCGCTCCGCCCGAATAAAACCCGACCGATTGACCTGTTTTACCCGTTGTCGGTGATTGTACAAAATTCATCCCGCAGCGTCCGCAGAATTTTGAGTTTTGCGGCAATTGGGTCGAGCATCGCGGACAAACCGTGTAACTTTTTGAATTTACGCCCGCACTGACGACCGTGAACGAACGGTTTCCGCAACGTCCGCAAAATTTTACGCCTTCGGCAAATCGCGCCTGACAATTTGTGCAGGCGACAATGCCGGGCATAATGCTCGATTGCGCCATTCCGCTCTGGCTCGATTGCGACGGCGACGGCTGGCTCGCGGTTCCCTGCAAAGGCTTTAACTGCGCTTGAATGACCTGTTCCTGTCCGCCTTCGCGTAATTCGATGACGCGCTCGTCATCTCGTTCGTTCGCTTTTGAAACGCGCAAAATATGCTGTCCGGTCGGAATACTCGATAAAACCAATTTGCCCGAACTTCCGATACTTCCTTTGCGTTCGTCGTTAATATAAACTTCCGCGCCAATCGGAGCTAAGATAACCAGCCGCGCCGCGCCTGATTTGTTTTTATCGTCAACGTCTTCCGCCGCTTTTTCAAGCTCGGTAATCCATTCGGTCACGGTTGCCGGACGACGGTTGGCATCAATTTCAAGCGACCGCATAATCGTTCTTTCGACATCAGACGGAATATCGGTTCGGAGCGTTGAAAGAAGCGGCGGCGCGTGCATAATCTTCTGCATCACCAATTGCATCAAATCGCCCGTGAACGGCGTGCGACCGCCGAGCATCAAATACGCAATCGTCCCGAGCGCGTAAAGATCGGCGCGACCGTCAACGCCCAATTCGGGCTGCATCTGTTCAGGAGCCATAAATTCGGGCGTTCCGATAATTCCGCGTGATGCCGGACCGGCTTTTGAATCAATGTCCGCCATTGTTTGATTGACGATTTTCGCCAAACCGAAATCGCCGACCTTGATAAAACCGTCGTCGCCTGTTCTGCCCGTCTGCATAATAAAAATGTTCGCGGGCTTCAAATCGCGGTGCAGAATTCCCGCATTGTGGGCGGCTTCGACACCGTCGGAGATTTGCCTTAATAGTTTGACGGCGCGTTTAACGGAAATCGTTCCTTCGCGCCGCAGCAGACGATGAAGCGTTTCGCCCTCGACATATTCCATCACGAGATAAAAAACGCCTTCGGGAGTTTCGCCGAAATCCGTTACCGAAACAGTATTCGGATGCTGAATCGAAGCCGCCGATTCGGCTTCGCGCTCAAATCGTGAAATCGCCTCGCCTTCCTGCAAATCTTCGCTATTAAGTAAATCCTGCCGAACTGTTTTAACGGCAACTTTCCGCGCTTTAAACTTTCGGTCGGTCGCCAGATAAACCTGTCCCATCGCGCCTTTGCCGAGTTGCTTTTCGAGAAAATAGCGAGTCGCCAAAAGCTGGCTTCCCGGCAAAGCGTGCCGCGTCGGCTTCTGGTCGTTCGGACAAGTCTCGACTTCGTCGGTGTAACAGGTTTTACATTCGGCACATTCTCTCATTCTCGTTATATTTTCTCTATAAGCAAAGTTTTTGCAAAACAAAGAACGCGAAAAACAACGCAAATTTGCAAAATTCCGCTTTGGTTTTTCAATTTACTGTTGCTATAATCCAATTCGTTCGTTATTTTGGGTCGTTAGCTCAGTTGGTAGAGCAGAAGACTCTTGTTCATTGAAATAGGAGCGTTCATTGGAAACAATGAAATGAAAATGCGGCTGTATGCTGGAAACCCCTGAGAGTTTCAAGTACGTCAAAAACGTAAAAATCTTGAAAATTGGGCAATCAGCAGGCAACCTTGACAAAGTTTTAAGAAAAAATGGATGTTTTATGACAAATCCAAATCAGAAAGGAACTTTGGGAGAAATTGCCGTTTGTAAAGAGTTAATTCAACTTAGTTACAGCGTTTTCGTTGAATTTGGAAATCATTCAAAAGTAGATTTGATTGCTTTAGATAAAGAATTTAAAACTTATAAAATTCAAATAAAAGCTACCAAATCTAAAAATGAAATTGTTGAAGTTTATTCAACAAAAAATTGTTTGAATCCGAAATATAATTCAACTTATACGATTAAACAGGTTGATGTTTTTGCAGTTTATGTAATTGACAAAGATATTGTCTTTTACATTTCTTCAAAAGAACTTTTGCAAAATGGCAAAGTCTCTAAATTTAGATTATCTGAAAGCAGAAACGGGCAAAAGAAATTTGTTCGATATGTAAAAGATTATTTGAGCTTCGAGAAAGCCCTCAGAGACTATACGCCGCACACCCAAACAGATTCAGCTGTGGGTGATGAGATAGTCCAGACTACAACGCTAAAATCTTTAGCGGTCGGCGAAAGCCGGAGTGGTATGTAATCTTCGGGTCGCTGGTTCGAGTCCAGCACGACTCACCAAAATTTTAAGATAGTAAGTAAAAGGTAAAGAGTAAAACTTAGATTATTTTACTCTTTACCTTTTACTTTTTTTACCGCTTTTCTGATTTAATCTCAAAAGAAACTATTTTCTATTTTTGAGGTATCAAAGAATTTTGCTTAAAATCAAAGGCTATGAGAAAACCTGTTATCGCGGGAAATTGGAAAATGTATAAACTGCACGGCGAGGCAGTTGAAACGTCGCTTGCGTTAAAATCTTTAGTCACCAACGCCAATCATTGTGAAGTCGTGATTGCGCCTGTTTTTGTGCATCTGAAAACGGTCGCCGACCGGCTCGAAGGCTCGAATGTCAAAGTCGCGGCGCAAAATTGTTCGTATGAAGCGAAGCAATCGGCGAACACGGGCGAAGTTTCCGCCGAAATGATCAAAGATGTCGGCTGTTCGCACGTTATTATCGGACATTCCGAGCGTCGGCAGTTTTACGGCGAAACGGATGAATCGGTCAATAAAAAGACGAAAGCAGCGTTGCAATCAAATTTAATTGCAATCGTTTGTGTCGGCGAAAGTTTAGAAGAAAGAGAATCTGAAAAACTTTTTGAAGTGGTTGAAAGACAACTCCGCAATGGTTTAGACGGTTTGACAACTTCGGATATGGAACGTATCATAATCGCTTACGAGCCTGTTTGGGCGATTGGAACTGGTAAAACAGCCACGCCGGAACAGGCTCAAGAAATGCACGGCTTTATCCGTTCAAAACTTGCCGAATCGCACGGTGAAAACACGGCAAACGCCACACGGATTCTTTACGGCGGTTCGGTCAAACCCGAAAACATCGCGGTTTTAATGAACGAAAACGATATTGACGGAGCATTGGTCGGCGGCGCAAGCCTCGACGCAGAAAGTTTTGCGAAGATTGTTAATTACAAGTAGCTTTTTAGGTGGTTTAGAACTTTGACTTATTTTTTATACGGACTATTTTTTCTTTCATGTATCGTGCTGATTATCACGGTTTTACTTCAACCGGGTAAATCAGATGCCGGTGCGCTCTTTACGAGCAGCGTTTCGAGCAATGCCTACGGCGCACGCGGCACGGCGACGGTTTTATCAAAAACCACGATTGTCGCGGCAACTGTTTTTATGTTGTCGGCTCTGATGTTGGCGATGCCCGCATTAAACGGCGGCGTGTCGGTTTTGTCAACCAATCCCGAAGCCACGACCGAAACTCCGGCGACGAATACGAACGCTAACGTCAGTTCAAACGCTGACGCAAATTCGATTTCGCCCGTTACTGTTCCGCCGATTACAAATGTTTCAAATGTTGCGACACCCGCGCCTGCCAATACGATAACAAACGCGCCGGCAAACACAACGAAAGCGAACACCGAAAAGAAAGCAGCGAATACAAAGTAATAATTTTCGTCTGATTTAGTTGAAAATTTAAAGATTGCTGAGGTGGCGTAATTGGTAGCCGCGCACGTTTGAGGGGCGTGTGGAGTAATCCGTGCGGGTTCGAGTCCCGCCCTCAGCACCAAATTTCAAAAGACAGGTTTTCAGAGCCTGTCTTTTTATTTTTAATCTGATTTCTTTAGAACAACTTAAATTTTATAGATAAAAACTTCTTCGGATTTTGGCGAAAGTCATACAGCAATTTGGTTGCTTCCGAAGAAAATTGATTGATGTTTGACGATGTTTGATTGAGATTATTGTAAAGCGTTTCGTCGGTAAGCAATTTTCCGATTGTCCCTTTCCCGCTTTGGGCATCGCCGAGCAACGTGTCAATTTTTTCGGCGGTTGAATTAAAACGTGCCAGCGTGGTTCGCGCATCTTCGTAAAGTTTTTCGTCCTTTAAGAATTTCCCTGCCGTACCTTTGCCTTCATTTAAATCAGTCGTAATTAATTTGAAATCGTCGGCAATTCCGTTGATTTTTGCCGCCGAAACGCGCAAATCGGCAATCGCCTGCCGCGTTTCGTTGTAGAGAGCTTCGTCGGTGACGAATTTCCCTGCCGTGCCGCGTCCCGCACGAATATCGCTTGAAATCGCTTCGAGTTGTTTAACGGTTTGGTTCAGATTATTGTAAAGTTCGGGGTCGTTAAGCAGTTTGCCCGCGCTTCCGTCGCCTTTGTTAACACGATCGAGCGTGTTTTGCAGTTTGAGCATCGTCAACTTTGTTTCGCCGACTGTCGAATCGAGACTTTTGTAAAGCTGGTCGTTATTGACAATTTGTCCGAGTGTACCTTCGCCCTGATTGGCTTTGTTGAGAATTTCGTTTGCCGGAGTCGCAATTTTGTTGATTTGCTGTAAAAGTTCGTTGCCGGTTTGCGTTAATTGGTTGATCGAAATGGCTTGCGTCGAATTGAGGACGTGATTTTCCGCGACCGCCGAACCTTTTGAAGTTCCGGGCGTGATGTTAATCATTTTATCGTTGGCAAGTAATGTCGCGGCAACGAGTTGGGCGGTCGAATCGGTGCGGATTCGTTCGGTAATCGGACGATTATTCAGCTCTTTGTCAACTGATAAAACGGCTTCGATTTTCGCGTCTTCGGGACTGTCGGGCGGCAGCAGTGTTACTGATTCGACTTTGCCGATATGAACTCCGGCGAGTTGAACCTCGGCACCTTCGCGCAAACCGTCGGCTTGTGAAAATCGCGCTTTCAGACGGAATTTTTTCTCGAACGGGTTAAAATCGCCCGTCGAATTCAAAATTAGGAAGCCTAAAATAAAAAGTCCGAAAAGAACGAAAATGCCGACCCGAAGCTGACTTAAAGTAATATTTTTTGTGCTTGCCATAATTTCACCTCAAACTTATTTACCGCGAATGAATTTTCTGATATACGGATCTTCATTTTTTCGCAATTGCTCGTCTTTGCCGCTGAAAATTATTTCCCCGTCACGAAACATAATGACTTCCGTGTTGATCAGACAAAGTTTTTCGCCTTCCATTTCATAGATAACTTCGCCGTCTTCGTTGACGGTCGCGTATTCCGACGAAAGATATTCGAGATTGTTCATCTCGTGCGTCACGAAAATCGAAGAAACGTCTTCCAAATCACGCAGTTTGATCGCCAATTCACAGATTGTTCGCGCCGTCGGCGGGTCGAGTCCGGCGGTCGGTTCGTCGAACATCACGATTGTCGGGTCGCCGACGAGTGCGCGGGCAATCCCGACACGCCGCCGCATTCCGCCCGAAAGTTCGCTCGGCATTTTGTCGAACGCTTCTTCGAGATCAACGAAACGCAGCATTCTTCGGACTTCCTTTTCGCAGGTTTCTTCGTCAACGCCTTGTTCCTGAAGACGATACGCGACATTTTCAAAGACGGAAAGCGAATCGAACAACGCGCCTTCCTGAAAAACCATCCCCATTTTTTGGCGAACGCGCATCATTTCTTCTTCCGTGAAATGAGTGATGTCTTCGCCGTCAACCAGAATCTGTCCCGAATCGGGTTTTAAAAGCCCGAGAATAAGCCGAATCGTCGTTGATTTGCCGCCGCCGCTTCTGCCCAAAATAATTTTCGTTTCGCCGCGTCGCACGGTAAAGCTCACGCCGTTTAGAATCTTTTTATCATCGAACGACAGATGCACGTCGCGGAATTCAATCGCCGGAAGTATTCGGTCAGGCTCGTCAACGGCATCTTGAATATCCGCAGTCGGAGCCATTTCGGCTTCGGTGATGGTAATTTCGGACTTTTCGATGTCGGAAGAGGGCATAATAAGTTTTTACTAATTATAGATATTAAATAGGTCCGATGTCGAGAATCGTCTGCAATGCTTTTGAGATAAAAAAGTCAAAGACAATCACCCAGATTGATGCGACGACCACGGCATTTGTTGTCGAACGCCCGACTCCGACCGTTCCGCCCGTCGTGCTTAAACCTTTGTAGCAAGAGATACATCCGATAATTAACCCGAAAAATAAAGGCTTGATGATCCCGCCGATTAAATCTTCGGTCGTGATGCCTGTGCGAACCGATGTCAGGAAAACATTCGTTTCCTGATTAAAAAGCCCCGAAGCGATGATTGCACCGCCGATGATGCCGAAAATGTCGGCGGCAACCGTCAAAAGCGGCAGCATAAAAATCAAGGCAATCAGGCGCGGCGCAACGAGTTTTTTAATCGGATCTGTCCCGAGCGCACGCATCGCGTCAATTTGCTGTGAAACGACCATCGAACCGAGTTCAGCCGAAATTGCCGACCCGATGCGTCCCGAAACCATCAACGCCGATAAAACGGGTCCGAGTTCTCGAATCAACGAAGTTGCGACGGCGCGTCCGGCTTCGCTTTGTCCGCCGTAATAGGCAAGCGTCGGATAAGTTTGCAGAATCAAAACGCCGCCCGTGAAAAATCCCGTCAGCAAAACAATCGGCAAAGAGCCGACTCCGATTAAATCCATCTGGCGAATTATTTCCGACAAATAACGCGGTTTGCGGAAAAGCCCGATCAATGCTCGCCAAACTAATAAACTAATTTCCTGTAACTGAAATAAAAAATTTTTGAGCGGCTTCATTTGTTGTTTTGAAACAAAAAGACTTTTGCAAAGATTACAACGAACCGCGCAAAAAAAAAAGCCGAACTTTTTGAAAATTCGGCTCAAATAAAATATCCAAGAAGATTACAGTTAAAATTTACTGCGGACGATTCTGATTTTTACGTTGCTGAAAACGATTTATCGGTCGTTGCGGTTCATCCGTTTGGTTGTTTTGGTTGTTTTGATTTTTCAGATTTTCGACTCGCTGGCGAATCTGTTCACGCAGTTGACGAAATTTGACGAGCTGTTCGGGCGTTAAAACTTTGCGAATCAGATATTCGGTCAGAGTTCTTTCTTTGAGAAGTTCGGATTGCGCAATCGCCGCCGCTTTGGTCAATTCCTTGATTTGTTCGTCGGTCGAATCGTCGGCATAAATCGCTATGTCCAAATCGCGGTTCGCTTTCCGCCAACGCATCTGCGCTTCCTGCATAATCGGTTTTCGTTCCTGATTGATGCGGCGGATTTGCTGAATCTGTTCGCGGTTCAAACCTAATTCCTGCAAAATCTTAAAAGGTCTGACGGCTTGATTCGGATTATCGTTCTGCGGCGTTTCTTGCGCTTTGACGTTCGTAAACGTCAAAACCATCAAAAAGCACGTCACAATTAAACTTAAAATATTTATCTTCTTCATTTTGTTTCACCAAAAGCTATTCTTTTGTATCAATCTCGTCAAAAAGCTCTGCGAGTCTTAAAGATTTGTCTTCTTCTTCGTCATCAACCGCGATTTTCGGCGCGACTTCATTATTTTTGTTGGTGCGCTTTTGTTCGTTGTTCTTCGGCGAATTTGCATCAACCTTTTGCGTCGAACGCGAATTGTTTGACGTTTTCACGACGCGATTATCTTTGGTATTGGGTGCAACGGCAACTTCGGATTTCGGTTCACTCGACGGTTTTACTACTTTTTCAGGCTGATTATTTGCGTTGCTGTTCGTAATTGTTTCAGGCGTTGTTTTCTCGACCGTCGGCAAAGCTAACGGATTTGTTTTATTGCTTTCCGCGACATCGTTGTCTTTGCGGGAATTTAACGCAAAGAGCGCGATCAAGGCGCAGACCGCCAAAACCGCAAGCGACGCGGTTGCGAGCGACCAACCGCGAGGAGAGAGCGAAAATAATTCGCGCAGGGCTGACAACCACGAACCTTTCACGCTTGAAACTTCCGCCTGATTTTCGGCTTTTTGGTATGGAATCTCGATGGACGGCATGGCGAGATTCGCAAATTCATTCAGTTTCCAATCGTTGATCGAAAATTGCACACCCGAAAAGGCTTCGAGTTCGGCGGCACAGACCGAACAAACGTTCAAATGCGCTTCAAACGCAGTGATTTCCGCGCCGACCGTTTCGCCGTAGAGATACGAAACGAGCTGTTCGGAAAAACCGCAACCTGACTTTTTATGATTGTTATTCATCATAACTTTTACCTTAAAATCTCTTGAAAGATATTTGAAAACTCATTATTGCGCTGAAAGCGCGATTAGAAAGTAGCCAGAGGTGAAACCTCTGGAACAGCAACAAACGGTTCGCGCATTGAAGATGCGCTCAGATTTGTCTTTTCGCACCTCCAGTGCGGAAAATTTCGTCAAACTAACCAGAGGTTTCACCTCTGGCTACTTTCTTTTTGCCGCTTTGCGGCTTAGTTCTGAGTTTTCAAACAGCTTATTAAACAACCTCCAAAGGCGTTCTTTCTAACTTCATTCGCAGTTGCTTGAGAGCCGTATAAACGCGGCTTTTGACCGTGCTGAGCGGCAATTCCAATGTTTCCGAAATCTCCTGAAACGTCATTTCTTCAAATTCCTTCATCACGATTACCAATTTCAATTCCGGCGGAAGCGCGTTGACCGCCTGTCTGACGTGCGAAAGCCGCTCGTTTTGCTCCGTCAACCGCGCCGGCGATTGATGCAGAGGCGCGATAAAAACTCTTTCTTCCTCATTCGTCTCGTCATCGAGAAAAGTTTCGGAACGCGTTTTCGTGCGGCGTTTCTTTGTCAAACATTGATTGACAGCGATTCGATGGAGCCACGATGAAACTTTTGCATCGCCGCGAAAGTTCGCCAGATTTCGGTAAGCCGCAATAAAAGTATCCTGCGCCGCGTCCCTGGCATCGTCCTCACGACCGAGCATCCCGAAACAGAGCGCGAAAATCTTGCGCTCCCATCTTCTAACTATTTCGCCGAAAGCATCAGGTTCATTTCCAACCGCCAACTCGACTAATTGCTCGTCCGTCAAACTTTTTAACATTGCCCGTGTTTATCAAATTTAACTTAGCACGAGATTATTACTTAAAAAAATCTATCGAGAATGAATTATTTTCATTCACGCTTTTTAGACGCTTTAATTAAGCAAAAAGTCGAAACAGACTGAAAAATAAAGTTTCGACAAGTCGGAGCGCGGGCATCTCTCTGCCCGCCCGTTCGAGCGAAGCAAGAACGGCAATAACGCATTACCGTTAAACTATAAAGATAATGTGAAGAATGCGCCGTTCTTGCTTCGCTCGAACGACGGCGGGCAGAGATGCCCGCGCTCCAATTTATTCGCAAAAAAAACGGCTTGGCATTAACCAAACCGTTATCAAATGAAATCTCCTCGCGGCAGAGCCGCGAGGTATCAAAAGAGGCGAAGTTGAATGTCTTCCTTTGACTTGCCTTGATTTTTGACATATTGCTTTAACATTTCTTCCGTCCCGTGCGAGCCAACCGTGCTAATGAAATAGC
>JANNNM010000148.1:0-1622 GCA_031398535.1 Betaproteobacteria bacterium
CATCTTCGGGCACCTCGGCCAGTTCGGCGCGGTCGCCCGACAGGCTGGTGGCGGCGAAATGCTCGATGTGGCGCAGGCGCGCCGCGTCCTCGCGCGTGTCGAAGCGGCCCTCGCTGTGCGCGCGCTCCAGGCGGTAGAGGCACACGTAGTTGCTGCGGCCTTTGAGCAGCGCGACCGTGACCGGCAGCGCCAGCGCATCGCGGACCATCGGCAGGTCGCGTTCGAACAGCTGGTCCTGCAGCGTCTTGGTGCCGGTGGAGACGATCACCTTGCCGCCGTACATCAGCGCCGGCACCAGGTACGCAAAGGTCTTGCCGGTGCCGGTGCCGGCTTCGGCGACGAGCTGCCCGCGGGTGTCGATGGCCAGCGCGATGGCCTGCGCCATCGCCAGCTGCTGCGGCCTGAAGCGGAAGCAGGGCAGCGCCTTCGACAGCGTGCCGCCCTCGCGGAAGATCGCCGCCAGCGCATCGTCGTGCAACGACGTGGCGACGTCCGCCGGCAGCTCGCCTGCGGTGTCGGCCGCGCCGGCGTCAGTGTCCGGCGACTCGCGGGTACCGAGCGGGCTCAGTTCGCTTTGGCCTTGGGCTTGGCCGCAGGCGCGGCCTTGCCCTTGGGCGAGGCAGCCACCGCACCTTTGCCTTCGGGCGCGGTATTGAGGCCGAGGCGCACGCTTTCGATCTTGTACGAGAGCTCGTCGTAGATCTTGTTGACGCGGTCTTCATAGGCATCAGCCGCCTCGCCGGCTTGCCACCGCAGGCTGAGCATCGCCTCCATCCAGTACTGCTGCAGCGCGTGCAGGCCCTCGATCGATTCGCGCCAGGGCGTGGCCTCGCGCAGCGCGGCCTGGTACGGCCGCGTGATGTTGATTTTCTGCTTCTCCACGCAGTATTCGCTCTTGGCGCCGTTGACGCCTTCCTGCGACTTGGCGTGACCGAACTCGATGATCTCGATGCCCTTCACGTGGCGGCACATCGTGTACAGGTGGGTCACGGCGTCGAGATAGCAGTCGAGCCCGGTGCTGTCGTTGTTCGGACAGATGTACGGGCTGCCGGGCTGGAACTTCTGCGCGTGGGCTGGGGCAACGCCCAGCAGGGCGGTGACCGCCGACAAGGCGGCGAGAAAGCACGACGTGCGGATGAACATTGGTGCCCCCGAACCAGATCAATGACACGCGAATATTACATTGAGTAATCTCCGCTGGCGCATCGACTATTTGGGGGATTGAAATCCGTATCAGGCGTTTCAGGGGCTGGCGTCAGTCGGGTAACGCTGCTGGCTTCTGCACGTGTCCCGCTGCGTCGTACAGAGCGAATGACCTCGAGCCTGGGGCGTCTACATAGCTGCCCACTTTCTAAGGAACGTCTCAAGTTCTACAGATGCTAATAGGGCAATCGCGAAATCTGCTTTGTAGCGGTGATCCCATCGATTGTGTATGTGAAGGCGCCCTTTTCGAAACTTTCAAAGATCAGTGTGCCCATGCCGACCTGCGAAATGGTCACTTGAGTTGGGTCAAAAACACCGCTCCAAAACGGGCCCTTCGTTTTGTACACGGGTCCAGTGTAGGTCTTGTAGTTTACCCAAGCACCCGGTTGCAGCGTATACCAAGTCGGCAGGTTGTCCGG
>JANNNM010000189.1:0-1420 GCA_031398535.1 Betaproteobacteria bacterium
TCGGGCGCCGGTGCGGGTGCCATGACCGGTTCGGCGCCGTGCGCCAACCGTTCGCCCTTGAATACCCAGACCTTGATGCCGATCACACCATAGGTCGTGCGGGCCTCGGCAAAGCCGTAGTCGATGTCGGCGCGCAGCGTATGCAACGGCACGCGGCCTTCGCGGTACCACTCGCGACGGGCGATTTCCGCACCGTTCAGGCGGCCCGACGACATCACCTTGATGCCCTGGGCACCGAGGCGCATCGCGTTCTGCATCGCGCGCTTCATGGCACGGCGGAACATGATCCGCTTTTCCAACTGCTGCGCGATGGAATCGGCGATGAGCTGCGCATCGATTTCCGGCTTGCGGATTTCCTCGATGTTCAGGCCCACTTCGCCGCCCATCATCTTGCGCAGGTCAGCGCGGAGCGTCTCGATGTCTTCGCCCTTCTTGCCGATCACGACACCCGGACGGGCGCTGTGAATGGTGATGCGGGCATTCTTGGCGGGACGCTCGATCGTGATCTTCGAGACCGAGGCGTGCGACAGCTTCTTGCCCAGGTATTCGCGGATGCGGATGTCCTGGCCCAGCGTGGGCGCGAAGTTCTTGCTGTTCGCGTACCACTTGGAACCCCAGTTCCGCGTGACGGAAAGGCGGAACCCGGTCGGATGTATTTTTTGACCCATGACCTTAGTTTCCCTTGTTTCCGTCGCCAACGACGACGTGGATGTGGCAGCTCTGCTTGCCGATGATGTTGCCGCGGCCCTTGGCGCGGGCGGTGGTCCGCTTCAGCGTCGTGCCCTTGTCGATGTACACCGTCGTGACCCGGAGCTCGTCGATGTCGGCGCCGTCGTTGTGCTCGGCGTTGGCGATCGCGGACTCGAGGACCTTCTTGATGATCTTCGCGCCCTTCTTCGGGCTGAAGGTCAGCAGGGACAGTGCACGATCCACCGGCAGGCCGCGGATCTGGTCGGCGACGAGGCGGCCCTTCTGGGCCGACAGGCGTACGCCACGCAATGTTGCAGTAGTTTCCATCATCGGCTCCTTACTTCTTCCGCGGCGCCGCAGCTGCCGCCACCTTCTTGTCGGCTGAGTGGCCTTTGAAGGTGCGCGTCAGCGCGAATTCGCCGAGCTTGTGACCGACCATGTTCTCCGACACATAAACGGGGATGTGCGCCTTGCCGTTGTGCACGGCGATGGTCAGGCCGACGAAATCCGGGGTGACGGTGGAGCGGCGCGACCAGGTCTTGATCGGCTTCTTGTCGTTGATCGCGCGCGCCTTGTCCACCTTGGCCATCAGGTGGTTGTCGTCGAACGGAGCCTTTTTCAGTGAGCGTGACATGTTTGCTTATCCCTTGGTCGCGTGGCGACGGCGCACGATCATGTGGTCCGTGCGCTTGTTGCTGCGCGTCTTGTAACCCTTGGTGGGCGTGCCCCA
>JANNNM010000195.1:0-1785 GCA_031398535.1 Betaproteobacteria bacterium
GGCCCCTTTGACGGTCATGCATTCCAGCGGGCGTTTCCCGTTGTGCCATTTACCACATTGAAGGAGGTGCTGGAACTGGCCGTAAAATCGCAGTTCCTGCGTCTGCTCTGGTTCCCTGCTCTGTCGCCTTGAATACGCCACTTTCACCAGCGCATGCGCTGGAACGCTTCGACCGCGCGTTCGCCCGCGCCTCCGGTGCAGCACCCACCACCGACAACGCAGTCAAGCTGCTGCTCGATTGCAAGGGCAACTTTCCTGCATGGCTCGGTGCGATTCGCGCCGCAAGGCACTACATCCTGTTCGAAAGCTACATCGTGTCCGACGACCATGTCGGCCGCGAATTTGCGGAAGCATTGGCGGAACGCGCGCGCGCCGGCGTGCATGTGTGCGTGGTCTACGACTGGTTGGGGTCGCTGCGTTCCGGCAGCCTGTGGACGCTGCTGCGCGAGGCCGGCGTGGCGGTGGTCGGATTCAATCCGCCCAGCTTCGATAGCCCGTTGGCATGGCTGACACGCGACCATCGCAAATCGATCGTCGTCGACGGGCAGGTGGGGTACGTCAGCGGCTTGTGCGTCAGCGCGGCATGGGAGGGCAACGCAGCCAAGCGCCTGGAGCCGTGGCGTGATACCGGCGTGGAACTTCGCGGCGGCTCGGTCGCCGATCTGGAGCGTGCCTTCCAGGTGGTGTGGCTGGCCAGTGGCGGCGAGCGGGCCGGGTTGCCGTCGTTTGAACCGACCACGCCTGCGGGTGCCGCGACTGTGCGCGTGATTGCCGGCGTCCCCAATGCGGCCGGTGCCTATCGCACCGATCTGCTGGTCGCTTCCATCGCGCATCAGCGGCTGTGGCTGACCGATGCCTACTTCGTCGCGACGTCCGCGTACACGCAGGCGCTGAGCGCGGCGGCGCGCGATGGCGTGGATGTGCGGCTGATGGTGCCTGGCGCCAGCGACATCCCCGCACTGTCGCCGTTGTCGCGCGCGGGTTACCGGCCACTGCTTGATGCCGGCGTGCGCGTGTTCGAGTGGAACGGCACGATGCTGCACGCGAAGACGGCGGTTGCTGATGCTCGCTGGTCGCGCGTGGGTTCGACCAATCTCAATCTCGCGAGCTGGATGTCGAACTACGAGCTGGATGTCGCGATCGAGGACGAAACCTTCGCGCAGGAGATGGAGGCCCAGTACGAGGCGGATCTGGAGCGCGCGACGGAGATTGTGCTCACGCGCCGCAATCGCGTCCGCCGTGCCGAGCCCGAGATCGCCGGCATGGCCGCACCGGAGCACGCGCGTCGCGCAGTGTCGGGCAGTGCAGGGCGGGCCGCCGCAGGTGCTGCAAGCGTAGGTAGCGCGTTGGGCGCGGCGCTGACCAATCGACGCGCACTGGGGCCGGCCGAAGCCGGGCTGCTGGCAACGATGGCGGTGGTGACGTTGGGCATCGCGGCCATCGCATTCTTCGTGCCGCGCGTGTTGGCATGGCCCATCGCGATCCTGGCGACGTGGCTGGGCGTGGCCTGGGGCGTGAAGGGATTCCTGCTGTGGCGCCGCGCCCGGCGGGGCCGCGCGAGGACCCGTCTGGACGCAGCCGACACCCCCGCTGGCGGACCACCTGCCTGAACTGGTATACTCGGCGGTTGATGCGCCCGTAGCTCAGCTGGATAGAGTACCTGGCTACGAACCAGGGGGTCGTGGGTTCAATTCCTGCCGGGCGCACCATGAATCTGGCTTCAAAACAAGCGCTGGCCGCTAATGCGGCCGGCGCTTTTCTTTGCTGGCCAGGGTTCCGAAGATC